>CAYYSS010000052.1:0-12022 GCA_964474325.1 uncultured Nitrospirota bacterium | reverse complement strand
CAGAAGTAAAGTCTTTTCACGTCTAACGTCTTCCGTCTTACGTCTTCCTGCCTCTCATCCCCTATCGCCCATTGCCTCTCGCCTATAGCCCATCCTTACGCCGTTTTGCGGATTTTTTTGAGGCCGCCGGGCCCGGATTTTTGCCACTGTAAGGTAAAGTTTACGCCACCGGAAGGTCTACTCGTACCCCCGGTTCCGCCTCTCTCCGTAATGACAGGACGTGCATTCCGCACCGAAGCCTTTTACAATGGCATGGTGATAGGAATGCTCCCCTTCGTTCGGCACAAACTTCCGGAACCGCGGCACCCCCCGAATACCCTGGTGGCAGGAATAACACGTATCCATCGCCGCCGTCCACGCTTTCCAGGCACCCTCTTTATCGTGATTGGCAAGGGCCCCCTTCAGGTCCTTGAATACCAGCCGATTTCTCGTTTTCGCAACCTTCAGTAACTGCTTCGGCAGGTTCTCTTTATGGCCGAGGGCGAGCATGATCGGTTTTCCGCACCCCTTCACCCCGCCGGGCGCACCCACCATGTGACGCGCCCCTTCCAGATTCCCCTGCTGGATCATGAGGCCCGTCGCCACGAAAGCGAAAAAGCCCTTATAGGCGCCGGCCTTGAAATACAGCCTTCTGTTTGCAAGGTAAAAAGCGGCAGCGGCATCGGAAACAAACATAACGTCTCTGCCCTTTGCCAGGGCGTCGGGCAGAACTTCCACGAATGTCCCCGAACCCCTCAGCTTATTCTTGAATTGTTCGTAAAATCGGTTCTTTTTCCCGACAACCACCACGTTGTACGATCGCTCCATCTCTCCCGTTATCTCGGTATCGAAGCGAAACGGAGCGAAGCTGTCTTTGTTCCTCACCATCTCTACCGAAGAACCCGGGTCGTGGGTCCATTGCCCGAGCATGAACGCCATGCCCGTCACGTGACGTGTAATCTCGGGGGCCTCGCCTTTTCCAACCGTAAAGATTACGTTGGGCACGAGGGCCTCCCCGGCGAGGGGACTGCCCATGAATGTCGTGCTGATCTTTACAAATTGAAAGGTCCGGTCCGCAGTGGGATCGGGCAGAACCGTTACGGCGGCCTCCGCAACGGAGGCAATACCGGCTATACCGGCAAGAAAAGCCAGAAGGATCACTTTCGCCGTCTTGGTCTTCATGCTTCCATCCTCCCTTTCTGCTCACCCAACGACGAAACCGTTCCCCGTACCGTGGGCGCCATCGTGAAATTCGAACGTTACGCTCGATTTCAACCGGTGTTCATAGGGTCGAAGAATTTATCATTTACGGCATTTTTGAACGCCTCGCGGGAGATCCGGGGGGCATCCGGCGACCCGTGGCAACCATGTTTTCCGGTTGCCTGACGACACCTGCACTGCTCGCTTCCCCCCTGCGGGGGGGGCCTACGGTGCCCCGTTCACCATAATGGTCTTTACAACCATGTCAACGACCGGCAAGGTGGGGACCTTGTCTATCCCATAAATCTCATCAAGGCGGATGCCGTCAGGCAGATGGCCAAGAAGTTTTTCCGCCACTTCTTGATCCGCCTGGCGGTAGCGCAGTTTCACCTCCACCGCTATAGGCTTACCTCTTTCCATGGAAAGCCCGTAATACACATCTCTGTACCCCCTTGGCGGAATCGTGTCATGGCGGGAGAACGACTGCACTTTCCACGGATCAATGGAAAAATGGAATCCTGCGTCCTGGCCTTCAGAGTTAAACAGTCTTACATCCTCGGGTAACTTCCCGTTCGCACCGACCGCACCCGTAGTCATGATGACCTTGCCGGCCTGGTCCCTGGCGGTAAGCTCGAGCCACATCTGCCTGATATTCGTGAGCGACGTCGGGAGGTTGTGACCGGCCCGGATGTTCCTGACCCGCACCTTGATCTCTGCCAGCCTGTTGTCCCGGTATACCGGCGACACTTCAAGATCCGCGGCCGCCTGGAGCCGGGCAACGGCCATTTCATATTTTTTATGGGCATTGGCGGCCAGCTTCTCGTCACCGTCTTTTTTTGCGGCAAGCTCGGCCAGATAATAGAGAAGGAAATTGGCGCCGTTGAAATAATGGTGATACTCATTCCGTTTCGGCCGGACAAACGTATCCGCGGAGCGTTTGAATACATCGATCTCCACCATGTGGCAATCCTGGCAGTGAATGTTGTTGGCCGCATAGGGGCCGTTTTTCCACTCCATGTACGTCGCTTCCAGCGGCGTATGGGTCTTGAAATTGAATACCTGATGACAGGAGGCGCAAAGCTCGGACTGGAGATGGAGCGGCGACTCGACACACTCGTGAAACCCCATCCCGCAACCGCCGCCCGGTTTGAAAGGGCCGTGTTTGGTCAATACGGTTCCGTCCGGCGTATCCTTACCGGGAGAGAGAATGAACGAACCGTTCTCCGGCTGATGATAGGGAGTCTGCCAATGGGTGTGCCCGCTTATCGAATGGCAGACATCGCAGGAAACACCTGCCCGGGCAAGCGGGCTCAAGCCGCTCAGGCCGGCGCCCTTGATCTCCCCCAGCACCACCGCCGCCGGTGTATGACACCCTTCACAGAGTCTGGCAATATCGTGGCCTACCGCCTCGATCGCGCCGTTCAATTCACCCTGGTATACCGGATCCTGAAAGGCAAGGGCATGCATGGACGCCGTCCACTCCTCGTACTTGTCCGGATGACATCCGGCGCAGGTTTCCGGCGGCGTGAAGACCGCACCCGTTTTATTCCACTTAATCAGGGATGGTGCATAGGGATAGAACTCTTTGTTTACCGCCATCCGGCTGGTGTCGCCCGCCCGGGCGGGCCCCATCGAAAGCAACAACGTACAGACCACGGCAGTGAAGAAGAACCGTTTCACGGTGACGTTCCTCCTTTTCAACTTCGCCGACGAGAACAATCAAAAGGACAATAAGAAGAGACTACTGCATTATTGCAGAATTCAAGAGAGATGACAACGGTCTTCGCGCAGGGCAGAGACAATCCGGCCCGGGCGCCGAAACAACAATCGGCTCGCGGGAACTAAAAAAGCCGGAGCGGGGTCGCCGCTCCGGCTGAGTTGTTTCTATAAAAGACGTTTTTACTGTTCAGTGATGGTAATGGCTTCCGTGGGACACTCGGCGGTGCAGGACTCGCAGAATACGCACTCGTCGGAGTTTACCGGATCGGCCTTGCCGTCGTTCATCTCAAACACGCCCTGGGGGCATACGTCCACACAGGCACCGTCGCCATCACATTTGTCGGTATCTACTGTTACGATGTACATCTTTCACACTCCTCCTTGCCTAGGGGATTGAAACGTTGCCGTTTCTAACGAAACGAATCTGCAATTTTACCACAAAGCCCCCTCCCGTTTCTACCAACGGGAGGGGGCGTTACGGATGCGAAAAAAACCTAGGCGACCTCGGTTTTCACCCCAATGGCGACCTTATAGAGTACGGTAAGGACGAGCGCACCGATGGCATAGATCCCCACGGTGATCCACAGCTCCGGCACCGTGGGGGTGTACTCGGTAATCCGCTCGAACGGGTTCGGCACGAAACCGCCGACCACGAGCCCCATGCCCTTGTCGATCCATGCGGCGATAAACACCGAGATACAGGCAATGATCAGGGTGTTTTCGTTCCGGCGGGTCCCGGGATTAAGCAGGAGTAAAATCCCCACAAAGGCCAGAACCGTCGCGGTCCACATAAACGGCACCAGATTATTGTGTCCGTGAAGCCCGGCAAACAGGTATTGGATCGGATGCTTGTGACCCGGAATACCACTGTAAAACGCCGTAAACAGCTCGAGACAGAAGAAGAACACGTTGGCGATCATGGCGTAGGTGACGATCTTGCTCAGAGTCTGGATCGCCTCCTTACCCGCGTCGAACTCCGAAAGTTTCCGGACGACCAGCAGGAGCACGAGAAGCAGCGCCGGACCCGCCGCAAACGCCGAAGCGAGAAAACGGGCGGCCATGATGGCGGTAAGCCAAAGATGCCGGCCCGGAAGACCCGCGTACAGAAAGGCCGTGACGGTGTGAATGCTCACTGCCCAGGGTACCGAAAGATAGATCAGGGGTTTCGTCCACTTCGGAGGAGGGGTCCCCTTTTTCTCGGCGTGAAGCGTTGTCCAGCCGATCAGAATGTTCAGGGCCAGGTAGCCCGACAGCACCATGGCGTCCCAGAACATGACCGACCTCGGTGTGGGATGCAGCATAACGTTCATGACCCGCATGGGCTGGCCCATATCCACAAGGATGAACAGCATGCACATGATCACCGACGACACGGCGAGGAACTCGCCGAAGATGACCACCTTGCCGAAGGTCTTGTAGTTGTGCAGATAGTAGGGTATGACCAGCATGACGGCCGATGCCGCCACACCGACCAGGAACGTAAACTGGGCGATGTAGAATCCCCAGGTGACGTCCCGGCTCATACCGGTAATTCCCAGGCCGTATTTCAACTGCTGGATGTAATAGAGAAACCCGATCCCGATAATCCCCAGGAGGGCGATGACCCATGTCCAATACTTTTTATCTCCTACCAGCGCCTTTTCAAGCATCGTGATTACCCCCCATCGGACCTATTACGAAATACACATTGGGCCCTGTGCCCAACTCGGGTTTGCGCCGGAGCGCAAAGTTGTGCCTGAGGATCTCCCGGACCGGTGATTCCGCGTCGTTAATATCGCCCCACACCAGGGCCCCCGTGGGTTTCGCCGCCTCGACACAGGCCGGTTCAAGACCTTCGGCGAGCCGTTCGACGCAGAAATTACATTTTTCCACCACGCCGATCGTGCGGGTCGGAAAGTCCTTGTTCCGGTCCTTCACATCCCTGAGGTTATCGGCCAGCCGCGGGTCCTTCCAGTTGAAGCTCCGGGCGCCGTAGGGGCAGGCCGCCATGCAGAAACGGCACCCGATACAGCGGTGGAAATCCACCACCACGGCGCCGTCGGACTTCCGCTTGAATGTAGCCTTGGTGGGGCAGACCCGTGTACACGGCGGATTCGAACAGTGATTGCAGAGCAGCAGGAAGGTCTTGTTCTTGACCTCCTCAGCAACAAACTCGTGTTCCTGGCCGGGGAACGAGTGGGCGAAGTCTTCCGTCCAGATCCACTTAACCTCGTCTTTCGGATTGCCATGGTCCGGCACGTTATGGACCTTGTGGCAGGCGGAGATGATCTTTTCGTATTCCGCCTCGGACGAAAGTTTATTCACGTCGATGACCATGGCCAGCTGTTTCGTCGTGGGGGCGTCGTCTCCGTGCCCGGAGGATGCCTCGATCTGGCCGGGTTTGATAAGCTCGTAGCCGGTCAGGCTCCCGAGACCCGCAATGGTGGAGAACCCGGCGAGTTTCAGAAAGTTTCGTCTATCCATGCTCATATCTTCTTCTCCTCCGGTACGTAGTGGCAGTCCCAGCAATAGGGGTTCACCCCTGCGTACGCGTGGCACTCATCGCAGAAGGTCTTCTTGTTCGAATGGCATTTCATGCAGGTGCGCTGGAGACTCCGCACGTTGGAGATCTCACCGGGTACGTGGGTGAGTATCCGGTCCCCGTCCCGCAGGGCCGTATCCCGCCACTGGTTCAGCAGAACCATGTGTTCCCGCCGCATGAATTCCTTGGGTTTGACACATTCTTTCTTCGCCAGTTTTTCGATCACCGGCGTCTCCAGCCGCGGCTTCGGCTCCTTTACCTCCACCGTACTGAGGGCCCGGTTCCAGAACGGAAACGTGACAAAACCGAGAAAGATCACGATGCCCAGCAGGATTTTCCCGCCGTCGTAAAGTTTACCTTCGTTATTCAGCATCATCGCCCTCCTCCCCTTCGCCTTCTTCCGGTTCCACCCCGGGGAGCGGCTCGCCGCGGAGGTCCGTGGTCCGCCTCTTCTCTCCCTTCATGACCAGGGCGTTGGCAACGAGTTCGTGGGTGCCGGTCACCCCAACCTCGAAGGGACCGATCCAGTAGTCGAGAATCGGCGGCAGGGCCGCCCGGTCGATGGCACAGATATTAGCCAGCATATTGACGTTGTGTTTCTCGTACACATGTTTCACGGCCGCGGCCCGGGGAAGCCCGCCCCGCATCCGGAGTTCCATGTCCTCGCCGGCGTTGAGGCCCGAACCCGATCCGCAGCAGAACGTCTTTTCCCTGATGGTCGGCTCGGGCATTTCCACGAAGTTATTGCAGACGTTTTTGATGATGTACCGGGGCTCTTCGAAAATACCCATGCCCCGTGCGGTGTTGCAGGAGTCGTGGAATGTAACGGTCAGGTGGTCGTTCCGGCTCGGATCCAGGTTCAACTTGCCGTGTTTGATCAGGTCGGCCGTGAACTCGGCGATATGGATCATCTTTGTGGACCGGGCGTTTTCGAACACCGTACCCGTAATCGGCGACTTGGGAACCTCCAGAAAATCCGCCGGGCCGTTCCAGGTATCCATATACTGGTTCAGTACCCGCCACATGTGGCCGCACTCGCCGCCGATGATGTATTTCACGCCAAGCCGTTTGGCCTCGGCGTATATCTTCGAATTGAGCCGTTTCGCCGTCTCATTAGAGGTGAAGAAACCGAAGTTTCCGCCCTCGGAAGCATACGTGCTCCACGTGTAGTCGAGCCCCAGTTCGTGAAACAGCATGAGGTAGCCCATGCAGGTGTAGGTCCCCGGATCGGCGAAGAGATCGCCCGAGGGAGTCACGAAGAGGATCTCGGCCCCTTTCCGGTTGAACGTGGGCTCAACCTTGATACCGCATACCGTCTCGATATCGTCGAGCATGTATTCCAGGTTGCCCATGATCGCATGGGGTTCAAGTCCCAGGTGGTTGCCCTTCATGAAACAGGCCGACGCGGGCCCGCAGATCCACTCGATGTTCAGACCGAGGAGATTCAGGAGTTCCCGGCCGATGATCGTCAGTTCCGCCGTATCGATGCCGTACGGGCAGAAGACCGAACACCGCCTGCACTCGGTGCACTGGAAGAAGTAATACCACCACTCTTTCAGAACATCCAGGGTCATGGCGCGGCCCCCGGCGAATTTGCCGAGAATCTTACCCGCCGTGGTGAACTCTTTCCGGTAAATAGCCCGAAGGAGTTCCCCCCTGAGGACCGGCATGTTCTTAGGGTCGCCGGTGCCGATAAAGAAGTGGCATTTGTCGGCGCAGGCCCCGCAGCGCACGCAGATATCCATAAAGAGCTGGAGGCTCCGGTACTTCTTCAACCGCTCCGCCAGACCTTCGATGATGATTTCCTGCCAGTTGTCCGGCAGGAGCCAGTCTTCCTCGCCGGGTTTCCAGTCCCGGGCGTTGGGAAGACCGAGGATGTTCAGGCTCTTTTCCTTCGCACCGTGGCAGAACATACCCGGCCGGAACTCCGCCGGGGTATCCATCCAATCGGTTGACGGAGGCGTGTAGTCTATCTGGGAAAGCTCGTCTGGTTTAGGTGTCTTCGCCATAACTACTCCTTCTCCACGGGCAGTCCCACGCCCTTCATCTTATCCCGGAAGTCGTCTTCATACTCTTCGTAGGTGTGGACCTTAACCGGGTAGTTCCACGGGTTGATGTGGCGCTTCATCCGGCTGTTGTTGGCGAGGTTTCTGGTGGGACTCAGAAACACGCCGCCAAGATGGACCAGTTTACTGAACGGAAAATACGCAAACAGCGTACTCACCAAAAAGAGATGAACGAAAAAGATCGCCCCGACCTTCCCGTCGGGCACTTGGGGACTCAGCTGAACCAGGCTGATCAGGAAGGTCTTCGTGCTGATGATATCCACCTTCGAGAAGTACCGCATAAGTATTCCGGTAAAGGCGATGCCCCCGATCAGAAAAAGCGGAAAATAATCGGCAGGCAAAGAAATGTATTTCACTTGGGGAATCGTAACCCGCCTGATAAACAGGTACGTGACCGCCGCGAGCAGGATCACCCCCGTCATGAGCAGCCGTGGAGCCCCGATCTGAAAAAATCCGTCAACGGCCTCGATCATGTGGACCACCGGCGGAACCGGTTCCGCAAACAGCCTGAGATGGCGAATCACCACCACCAGGAACGAATAGTGGAACGCAATACCCGCGAGCCAGAGCCACTTGTCGGAACCATACGCCACGCTTGCGCCGTCGCCCTTTTCTGTCTTCAGGTTCCTGAACAGGGACCGGAACAGAAAGACCTCCAGCGCCATTCTCCCGAGCACACCCAGCGTACCCGAGGGATTTTCAAGCTCGTTGTTCTTGATCCAGGGAAGAGTCTTCTGCTGGCCGCAGGTAGTCGGTATCCGAAACGGTACCGGTACATTGGCCCACTTGAGGAGTCTCCGGAGAAATCCCACGAGAAACAAGAACAAGGCCGCGTAGGGTATGATCACCCCGAAAATGGTCTCGAGGCCGGCAGACGCCCCGGCATATGCAACGAGCGCCAGCGCCAGTACGATAATGAACGATACTAAGGCTTTCATTTTCGCTAACCCCTTTTCCTCATTTAATTGTGCGCCTCATCGTCGGGAACCGCAGGGTCGTCCTCGCCGACGCCCGGCACCTTGCGATAGTCGCCATACAGTTCGTTGGCCCGCTGCATAAACCGGTATACCTCACGATTGATCGACGACTTATACACCTCGTGGACCCGCTCCCTGCTTTCGACGTAGGCATCGAACGAAAGGAGCGCAAGGCGGTCAACCCGTGACTCGAAGGAAAGGAGGTCCGCAAGGATCCGTCCTTGACGGATCGCGTCCTTCAATTCCTCACGAACAATCTTCTTGATGAGGTAAACAAAAGTTACAGCGGCGGAAGGAGGGATATCCTGGACGGCCCGGATTCTGATTATTTCCGCGAGAGACGCCGGAAGAGTCTCATCGGCGGGCGGTTCGATGAGCCAGTCGAGCATTTCCTCGACGCCCTCGGAAATCGCATGCCCCACGGGATTCTGGAATCTGTCTTTCTGCCTCCGGAGAAAACGTGCGGTATCCTCCGGATAGGACTCCATCGTGAGATCCCGCCAGCGTTTGAGGATGGCGGGCCGATTCTCGGTCAGAACTTCGTGAAACGTCATTCCCGGGCCGCGTTCGTCCGTAGAAGCGGTTTCGCGGACGGTCTGGGCTCCCCCCAACGTGCCCATTAAGTTGAACGCGCCTTACCGGCCACCCAACGCCCCCGCGCCGGCCGGACACCGGTCCATGCCCGCAGTCGGGCACGAACCGTATGTCCTGTGGACCGTAAGGCCTAAGGGTTTCTGCTTAGACGCAACCCGTCGGCTTGGGAAGCCCGGCGATCTTACAGGCCTGCTTGGCAGGACCGCCCGGGTAGAGTTTGTACAGGTACTTCGTGTTGCCTTTCTCGGGGCCCATCTTCTTGCCGATTTCTTTAACAAGAATCTTGATCATGGGAGCGATGTTGAACTGCTGGTAGTAATCCCGAAGGAAGTTCACGATCTCCCAGTGCTCTTCGCTCATCTCAACGTCTTCAACTTCGGCAAAGTACTTGGCGATATCTTCGTTCCACTCTTCGATGTTGACCAGGAACCCGTCTTCGTCCGTCTCGTACGTCTTACCTTTGACTTCGATCTCTCCCATTTCTTTGTTCCTTTCTCTTCTAGTTTTTCGGGAGGCCGCTGCCTCCCGGATTGCACACCCTTTCGCACCTCTCGCGTCCCCGTCGGCGGAGACCGCTTTAAAAGCCCCGATTCCGAGATACCCGCAAACCGGAACCCGGGCGTAAGAAATTAATACAGAGAGTATAAGCCGGTCAAATAAAAAAAACTTATTGGCCGATCATGAACGTTTATCTTCGAAACTCCCCCACTACCGGGAACTCTCCTGCCCGGTCCCCTCCCGGGCGCAGTCCATGAGCGCCCCGCGTCCCCGAAGCACGACGCAGACACAAAAATCCATTTAATTCTAAGACCTTACGATGCATCGCCGCCGGACGGCCCCGGGGCGTTCCGCTGTCGCACGAAATACAGAATCGCCTCCGGCTGATAGGCGTCGCCCGGATCCGCGATACGGTGATTACGTTCGTCGTAATGGAGCATCGTCTCATCGTAATCCTCGCCCGGAATCTTGGACCAGGCCGTATCCCAATCTCCGTATACCAGAGCCAGGAGTTCAACGGTGGCCTCGCCGCCGTGAAAACCGTTTTCATCGAGCAGATAAACCGCACTACAGGTGCAGACCCCGCCGATGAAACCCGTGGTCGCCGTGATGCCGATCGGGTGGGGTCGGGGCAGGACCGAGCCGCAATACGGGCACGAGGCCTCTTTGTTCGGGCGACGGCCGTCCAGGGCCCGCCGCTTCCAACGTGGTTTTTTCCGTTCCGATTCGGTCATGACCGGGGTCGTTTCCTCCCTGTGTGTCGCTCGGTCAGGCCTCGGTCGACGGTGCGCCGCCCAAGGCCTGTTTCAGCTCCTGGATAAAGTCTTTGTCCACCGGGTATCCATGGCCGGCGGCGGCCTCCACGTGGGCCACGGCCTGTTCTAAGTGCCCCTGCCGAAACAGCGCGACCGCAAGATTGTTATGGGCCTCGGCCGAATCGGGGGCGATCTCCAGAAGCTTCTCGCTTGCCAGCCGGCACATGGCCCAATCTTCCTTCAGGAGATAGGCGAGCGAGATGTTTATGTAAGCGGCTGTATCCCGGCTGTTTATACGAATAGCCTCGTCGCATTCGCTGACGGCCTGATCGTAGTCGCCTTTCAGGATGAAGGCATAGCCGAGGTTGACAAAAGGCGTGGAGATATCCGGGTTTATCCGTATGACCCGGTCGTTGACCTCGATGGCCTCATCCGACCGGCCCTGGTGGAGATACACCTCACCGAGGGCGATCAGTCCGGGGATATGGTCCGGATACTCCTCCAGCAGCGGCTTCAACGCGGCTTCGGCCTCATCGATCCTTCCGGCCTCAAGCAGGCCGAGGGCCGCCTTATACCGGACCTCCGGACCCGGCATTCCCGGAAAGGACATCTCGAGCCCGGCGGGGGCGCCCCGGCCCGGTAGCCCTTCGACAGGGTTTTCTCGATTTTCTTCGTTCACCGTGTTTCTCCCGTACTCAACATTGATGACCTTGTGAAAAGTCCGATTTGTCCCGAAATTGCCATTCCCGCCTTCGCGGAAATCACGTTGAAAAAGACTTTTTGCAACTTCGTCAACATCCGCCGCCGTGAGGGCGCGGTGCTCCCGAACCAAACACGTAGGGTATCACAGAAAGGCAAACCGCCGCCGCTGACGGCGGCCTCCCCGCTCCCGTGCGCCTCACTGTGACACCGCCTTGACGGCCTGTTTGGCGAAGCCGCCGACGGTATTCGGATGAAAATCCCCGGCATAATAAAGTTTCGCCGGCGCTTCGTCTCCAGTCATCCGGGCCAATGCGCCGTCAACGCCCCGGGCCCGCAGACGTCCGAGGGCCCAGACAGCCGCGGCTCTCACCTGGGCGTCCTGATGTTCAAGAGCGGCTACGAGATCGTCTTGGGCGGTCAGGGCGTCGTCCCGGTGGGTCTCGGCGAGCCTGCCGGCCGACCAGACCGCCCCGAAGCGAAAAGGCGGCTCGTCCAGATGTACGACGATCAGAGGGATGTCTCCGCAGAGTACCGGATTTCTCACCGCCATCTCCGCGAGCATCTCAGGGGCGGTCCAGGCCATACCGCCGCACTCGTCGCTCAGGGTCCATACAAGCCGCCGGACCATATTCCGTACACGCCCGGGTTCGGATACCGCAACGGCGGCCGCGAGATGCCCTACCGCCTCCACGGCCCGCCAGCAGAGAAGTTCGGTCATATCGTAGGACAGCCCGAGAAGGATGCGGAACACCGGCACTCCCTCCCCGTTCAGAGAGGCAACCCCGACATAATCCCTCTCATTCAGGAGTGCTATTATCTTCTTTCGTTCCGATCTCATCTCCTCATGCCTTTCAACGACAAGGTACCGTCCCTGTAATTATGAGCCGTCTCGGCGCTGCCGGGCCGCCCGGACCATACCGGAGACCCATTCGGGAGTTCCCAGCGCGTGGACGTGGGTATACGTCCCGAGGACCTTCTTCCATGTCAGTCCGTCGAGACCGTCGCGAATCC
>CAYYSS010000051.1:0-12088 GCA_964474325.1 uncultured Nitrospirota bacterium | reverse complement strand
ACGTCGAACATAGAACATCGAACATAGAACTCCCAATAGTAGCCGTGCGTATTTTCTTGATTCCACCACCCCCTTTTCCGGAAAACTTTTGCAACGTTAAGGTAAAGAAACCGACCAGCCTGGAGTTTCCGGCTCAAAGACTCTCTCGAGCTTCTTACGAGGTTATCCTACGGGATTTCGCGGGCCGAGTAAAGAAAAAACCGCCTTCGCCGACTTTCCGCCGCCGGCCGCTTTTCGTGGAGAAGCACGGTGCTATCCAAGCATCGAAAGGGGGGGGAACCATAACGGAACGTGAGATCCGGGAATATCCGGAAGTCCTGCGCCCGCCCGCCGTTTCAGCCGTTACCGCTGCCGCGGGGCGTTCCGGTTCCGCAGTGGAAGGGGCATGAGGAATGCGGGTTAGATCTTTTTCTTGAACGGCTCTCCATGAACAAGATAATAGACGTGGTTTGAAATATTCTTGATGTGATCGCCTATTCGTTCGAGGTGGCGGGCCACGAAAAGGAGGGATGTGCAGGCCGAGACATTTGCCGACGTTTCGACCATGCAGGTTCTTAGTTTTACAATTAGTTCCTTGTAGAGGCCATCGACCTGTTTGTCGACCTTTCGCGCTGAGATCGCCGTTTCCGAATCAAGTTCCCGATAGGCGGCAAGGGCCTCGCGGAGCATCCGGAGACACAGACGGGCCATTTCGATTACCGGTTCAATGGTGTCCCCCGGCGGTGTTTCGGTGAGATTCCGGACGTGCTTCGCGACTCCTTTTGCGTAGTCTCCGATGCGCTCGATATCGGTTGATATTTTGATCGAGGCAATGATCCGTCGAATATCAACCGCGACGGGTTGTCGAAGTGCGAGAATGCGGATGGCCAGTTGGTCCACCTCGTAGGTGCTGGCGTTAACCTGCTTGTCCGCCTTGACGATGCGCCGGGCGAGTTCCTCGTCCAGAGTGAGCAGGGCCTCGATAGCGGCCTCGAGCTGTTCGACGGCCAGGCCGCCCGCATGGAGTACCGCTCCGTTGAGTTGTTCGAGTTCTTCCCCAAACGACCGGACTATATGTTCACGTTCCATTTCCTTGCCTCCCGGCTACGAAAATAGCGTTCCGACGTGCCGCCGGAGCCGTATCCGAAAAATGCTTCCCGGAATAATGTATGAAAGCATATTCTTTTCAAGGACGTCGCGAATAATGAAACTGTATTCCATCCCGTTTGATAAACGCGTTTATCCGAACCGGCCCGTTACGTAGTCAAGCGTGCGTTTGATTTTCGGTGCCGTGAAGATCCGCTCGGTCCGCCCGTACTCGATAAGATGCCCGAGATACATGAACGCGGTATTATCGGAGACCCGGGCGGCCTGCTGCATATTGTGGGTGACAATGACGATCGTATAGCGGCCTTTGAGTTCGTCGATGAGATCTTCGATCTTTGCCGTGGCGATAGGATCAAGGGCGGAACACGGCTCGTCCATAAGAAGCACATCCGGATCGCCGGCGATGGCCCGGGCGATGCACAGGCGTTGCTGCTGGCCGCCGGAAAGTCCGAGGGCGCTGTCCTTGAGACGGTCTTTCACCTCGTCCCACAGGGCCGCGCCTTTAAGGGCGGTTTCCACCGTCTCCTCGAGGAGGCGTTTGTCGCGAACGCCGTCGACCTTCAGGGGATACGTGACGTTTTCGGCAATCGACATGGGGAAGGGGTTCGGTTTCTGAAAGACCATGCCCATGCGTTTCCTGAGCCCGATCACGTCCACGCCGGGAGCGTAGATATCCTGGTCCTCGAACAGTATTCGGCCGGTTATGCGAAGACCGTCTATCAGGTCGTTCATCCTGTTCAACGAACGTAAAAGGGTGGACTTGCCACACCCCGAGGGACCGATAAGCGCCGTGACGAGCCCGCGCTCCGCCTCCATGGTGATGTCGTAGAGCGCCTGGCTTTTGCCGTACCAGAGACAGAAGTCGTTGATGCTCATAGCGGTGCCGTCAGGTCCCCTCTGAATGTGGTATGCGGTTTCGGTGATTTCCGGCGTCGTTGTTTTCGGCGCTTCCGTTTCAGTAGGTATCATGAGAGACCTCCCAAGGCGCCCCGAACCCGCAACCCGGATGCGGCGGCCGGGGCGAAGTAAGCAGGGTCGTTTTATTTGCAGTCGCGGAACAGGCACACCATCGTTGCGGCCGAACGAAGGGAAATTCGTGCATCGTGCCGATTTCCAGTATGCGACGATGAATAATTCGCGGATACATCATGGATAGAGAACTTAGAAATGACCTTCCTGAAATTTTCGTTTCAGTCTGTTCCGGATATAGACGGCACCCAGGTTCATGAACGCCACGAGACTGATCAATAAGACCGTTGTCACGAAAACCATGGGTTTCCCCGCCTCGGCGTTGCGTGATTGAAACCCCACGTCGTAGATATGAAACCCCAGGTGCATGAAGCTCCGTTCCAGATGTATGAACGGGAATATGCCGTCGACGGGCAGTTCGGGGGCGAGCTTTACGACTCCCACCAGCATAAGCGGCGCCACCTCGCCCGCTCCCCGGGCCATTGCCAGAATAAGACCGGTCATGACGCCCGGGAATGCCCGGGGCAGAACGATATTTTTTATGGTCTGCCATTTCGAGGCCCCGCAGGCGAGTGATCCTTCCCGCATGGATTGGGGGACCGCGGCAAGGGCCTCCTCGGTTGCGACGATCACCACGGGGACGGTAAGGAGGGCGAGGGTGAGGGAGGCCCACAGCAGGCCGCCGGTACCAAACGTGGGTGTCGGCAGACGCTCCGGGAAAAACAGGGCGTCGATCTTCCCTCCCAGGGTGTAGGCGAAGAACCCGAGACCGAAAATACCGTAGACGATGGACGGCACACCGGCCAGATTATTTACGGAAATCCGTACCAGAGAAACAAGCCGACCCTGCCCCGCGTATTCCCGGAGAAAGAGGGCCGCGATTACGCCGAAGGGCCCCACCAGGAGGGCGAGCAGGGCCGTCATGACAAGGGTGCCGAAGATCGCGGGCATCACTCCGCCCTCCGTATTCGCCTCGCGGGGTTCCGAGACGAGAAACTCCGTCCAACGGGAAAGATAAACGCGAAGCTTGGCCCCGAGACTCAGGGCGTTTGCAGGATACAGCCGGACCAGTTCTGAGAGCCGGTGGGTCTTGGCCGTTCCATTTACGTCTTCCAGCGTTATTGTATGCCGCGCATCCAGGCGTTTGAGTTCCGCCGCGGTCTGCGCGAGCCGTTTATAACGGGCCTCCAATTCGGTCTTATCGTATTCAAACGTCTGTGCCGCTTTGCGATACGCGTCGCTTGCGGAACCTTGTTCCAGGAGAATCTTACGGAGTTCGAGACGGCCCCGTTCAAGCTCGCGGTTTACCGCACCGATTTCCTCCCGCTCGATTGTCCGTATCCGAGCGAGCCGGCGTCGTGCCGCTTTGTGTTCCCGCTCGAGGATTTCCCGGGGAAAGACCCCGTTGCCGTAGGTCTTCCCGTCGATCTCGAGAGACTTGAGCCTGCCGATAAACGGCCCCCATTCCATTCGCTCGATAAAATAGAAATCAACCGGCGTTTCGGTCGCCTGCACGGCATAATCCGGAACCCAGCGGAAATCGTCGTTGTAGAGATCGAAGTTTCCGGTTCGGTACAGAATCCTCCGAAGGCGCCCGTTGCCGGCGCGGAAAAGATCGCGCCCCGAGGGGGGGAGAGAGCCTGCCTCCTCCGGGTGTGGGCGGTACTCCTCTTCGCGGAAGGGTTCGCCGGCGATCCTGGTTCCGTCGGCGAGGGTCAGTACCTTGATCGGCTTCGGCCAGAATGTGGTCGCGCCGTTGTAGATTACGAGGACCAGAAAACCCACCACCATAAGGACGCCGAGGGCGAGGGTGCCCCCGAAACCCCAGAGGAAGGGTTCGCCCCGGGCGGAACGGTCGGCGCGCCTTGTCCCCCGCCGGCGGGATCGTTCCCGCGTCTCCCCGGGGTTTCGTGTTTCTGTCCGGTGATCGCTGCCGTTCATAACTGCCGGGCCTTTTTTCTGAAACGGAGGCGCACGACTTCGGCGAGGGTATTGATAACGAACGTCATGGCAAAGAGGACGAGTCCTGCAAGAAACAGTACCCGGTAGAGGGTGCCGTCTTTGACGGCCTCGGGCAATTCGATGGCGATTGTCGCCGAAAGGGCCCGGAGACCGTTAAATATGTTCCAGTCGATCAGGGGCGTGTTCCCGGCGGCCATTACCACGATCATTGTCTCTCCCACGGCTCGGCCCATTCCGATCATGACCGCGGAAAATATGCCGCTGACGGCGGCCGGGGCAATGACGTAAACGGCCGTCTGCCACGGTGTCGCCCCACAGCCGAAGCTTGCAGAGCGAAGGTGTGCGGGGACGGCGTTCAGGGCGTCTTCGGCAAGCGTATAGATAATCGGTATTACCGCAAACCCCATTGTGATACCGATAATGAACGTATTACGCTGGGTGTAGGAGTCGATACAACCGCCCCGGGGATCGACGCCGAAGGCCGTAAGAACGGCGGCCGCGGTATACGCAAGAAGGGCCGATGCGGAAAGCAGTACCGTGAACCGGATCAGATCGATCAACGCCGTCGCCGTCGTAGTAAGGCGGTTCGTATAATCGCGGAGAGCGGAACCGAGAGCGGCCGAGGAACTTATCGCAACGGTTGCGTAGGCCGCGGGCAAAAGCAGGAGAAAGAGAAAGGGTTTGCCGCTTCCGGTAACACCGCTTACCCAGCCCACGAAATCGCCGTAGAAAAACTTGGATTCGAAGGCGGGACCAAATCGGTAGGCCCCGTATATCCCGCCGACGGTAACGCCGAACATCAGTAAAAACTTCGGGATGCCCTCCAAACGAAACCGAATGGACGGGGGAATGATTTGCCAGAGATAGGCCGCCGTCACCAGCGAGATCGGAAAGACCACGAAGGCGAGTATCACAGCCGCGACCCAGTGCTCCACAACCGGCGCAAGTACCAGCGCGGCGACGAATCCCAGGACGACCGACGGCAGTGACGCCATGAGTTCCATCACGGGTTTCACCACCGCGCGTATTCTGCGGTGTACGAATTCCGACGTATGGATTGCGGCCAGGAGTGCCACGGGAACCGCAAACAGGAGGGAATATACCGTGGCCTTGAGTGTTCCGAAGATCAGCGGCACGAGGGAGAGTTTCTGTTCGAAATCGTCCGTGGCGGCCGAGGATTGCCACGTGTAGGACGGTGCCGGATACCCTTCGTACCAGACCCGGCCGAAAAGGGTTTTGAGATTCGTTTCAGGGTGGGGTGCAGAGAATTCAACGAGGCGACTCATCCCGTGAAGACCAAGGGCGAGCAGGCCGTCCGTCTTGGGGCTGAGCAGGACGTCGGCGTAGGAAGATGTGCCGGATTCGGGGGGGAGATCGAAAATCGTCTTTTCGCTCGTGGCGTGCAATACCCGGAGTCGGCCGTCGGCGTGGACGGCCGCGAACGTCTTCCCCCTGAGACTCGGGGCAAACATGATGACGGGACTCGCGGAGTTTCCGTAATCCCGGGCGGCCACAAGGTGAAAGCCGTCCGCCGTTTTCGCATCGGGGACTTCGACTTTGAAGAAAGCCCGAAGAGAGCCGTCGGATCCGCCGGCCAGGATCGTCTGGTCGCCCAGGAGCAACCCGAGGGCGGTCAGTGTGGTATCTCCGGACAGCGGGCGCCCGGTCTCGGCGAGGTAGGGCTCGTCGAATTCCATGGTATTGAAGCGATACACCACGCCCTGTTTATCGGCGGCGTAGACGTTATCGCCTTTTTCGGTCATAAGGAGAGCCGTTATGGTATCCACCGGGGGAAAATCCGGAAGCTCGGTGCGTTCCAGTTCGGTGATAACCTCGCCGGTAAGGAGGTTCATGCGGCTCTCGGCGCGGCTCAGGAATGCCTTCCCGGTTCCGTCGACGGCCACCATGGCCCGTGTTTGACGTTCTGCCTCGCCGCTCATTCTATAGGTCAGAAGACGTATGGGCGCCCCCGCCGGGGATACCGTTATCGGGTCCGCCAGCGTCAATGAGCTTTCGGTTTTCCGGAACTGGTTTCCGGGAAGGCGGGAGTATACGACGCCGCCGACCGTGATATCCCGGTCGTCGATCTCGTCGTAGCCGGCGGGTACGGTGTCTTCGGAAAGAATACTTGTATCGAACCCCATCGTCCCGAAACGGACCGTTCCATCTGAAAATCCCAGGGCGAAACGGCGGCGGTCCGGCGTACGGCCTATGGCGGTCACCTCTGCGCCGCCGAGATCCAACGAAGGCGGTTCGAGGGCGGTTCCCGATTTTGCGTGCAGGAGAAACATCCGGCCCGAGGGGTAGAGGCCGAGGATCAGGGTCTTGTGCTCGTCCATCACCACGTTGAGCGGTCGTTCAGACACGGAGGCCTGGTAGGAATGGGTGGCCGTGATCCTTCCTCCGAAAAAAAGCGGCAGCGCCTCCCTGACGAGAAACACCATGATGCCTAATACCGTGACGATTACCAGAACCCCGCCCACACGGATTGTAAGATCCGCAATCTTGTCGGCAATGAGTACGCGGCGGGAGACGTTCTTTTCCCTGCGTACGGGGGGGGTGTAGCCGTTTTCCGTCCCATCGGGTGGTATCGCGTTGCGGTGGGAACTCACGGGGACGTCCTGTCGTCCCGGCCTACGGACGGCCGGTCGGGTCCGGTAACCGCAGGCGACCCCGCCGCCTGAGCAGGGCCGCGCAAAAACGGTGTTGCCGCGGTCGCGGCTCCAAGGCCGCCTTGGGGGAAACTAACGTATTCCAAGTTTTTTCAGATCCTGTTCGGCGAGGAGCCGGGAGACCGGGTAGTAGCCGTCCTTGACGACGACCTCCTGCCCCCGCTTCGAGAAGATATATTTGAAGAATTCGGCCCGGAGGGGATCCAGGTCCTCGTTGGGTTTCTTGTTCGTATAGACGTAAAGGAATCGAGCCAGCGGGTACCTGCCGCTGTACGCATTATCGGCGGCGGCGGCGTAGCACGGCGCCCCCTTTTTCTTTGACAGCGCTACGGCCTTCACGTCGGCGGTCTTGTATCCGATGCCGGAATACCCGATACCGTAGGTGTCGGTGGCAACGCTCTGAACCACTGCCGACGATCCGGGCTGTTCCTTCACGGTGTCCCGGTAATCGCCTTTTTTCAGGGCGACCTTTTTGAAATAACCGTAGGTTCCCGAAGCCGAATTACGTCCGTAGAGCGAGATAGGCTTGTTTGCCCACGTACCCGTAACGCCCACGTCCCCCCAGGTAAGCGCCGGGGCGGGCGCGCCTCGTCTCCTCGTTTTCGAGAAGATGGCATCCAACTGATCGAGGGAGAGGCATTCGACCGGGTTGTCCTTGTTTACGAACACCGCCAGGGCGTCCACGGCGACCCGGGCGGCGGTGGGTTCATATCCGAACTTCTTAACGAACGCATCTTTTTCTTTCGACTTCATCTGCCGTGACATGGGGCCGAAATTAGACGTACCCGCGATGAGGGCCGGGGGGGCCGTGGAAGAGCCTTTACCCTCAATTTCCGCTGTTACGTTCGGGTACTGTCCCCGAAAACCTTCAGCCCAGAGAGTCATCAGGTTGTTGAGGGAGTCGGAGCCAACGGACTTTATTGTGCCGGAAACACCGCTTGTCGCTTTATAAGACGGTAGAGCGGAATCCAGCTCCACCGCCCGGACGGGCAGGGCCGCGGACACGGTCCAGAGAATCGCCAGCGTTGCCAGGATTCGTTTCATGGGTTGTTGCCTCCAGTGGTAATCGTAGTGTCACCCGCTGTTGCAGGTGGTCCGGCCTGGATTTCTCACGTCTTCCTGCTGCGGAACCGGAAAGCCGCGAAGCTTCCGCGTTGCGCTTGATCCGGGTGCTCGACGTACCGTTACGTACGCCTGTGCGCCCGAATCCGCGCGCGCCTTGGCCGGACGTTGGAAGCTTAACAGCCCGTGTGTTACAGGAATATTACAGCGGCGTGAACTTTCTGTTACCCGGGGTGCGAGTAGACCCTGCAGTGGCAACAATACGGGCCCGGCGGCCTCATGATTGCCGATTTGCGATTGTCGACCTTACAGTGGCATAAATTCGGGGCCGGCGGCCTCAAGAAAATCCGCGACACGGCGTGAAGGATGGGCTATAGGCGAGAGGCTATGGGCAATGGGGGAGAGGCCGGAGGCGGGGCGGAGGTCTGAGTGATGGTGCAGGAATTCACCTTTCGTGGCGTTTACCATTAACTCCGGGGAGGTGGGAAGATGGGGCAGGGAATCAAAGGAAATCCCGCCGAACGGCGGCACGAATTTCTGGCTTCCGTCCCCTGAAGCGGCTTGTCCGCGTTAGGCGAAATAAATCTTGACCCTCGTCCCTGTTCCGGGCGAACTTTCGATTGCCCAGTCCCACCCGTGGGCTTTTATCAGGTGTTTGACGATCGCCAGACCGAGGCCTGTGCCGCCGAGTTGCCGGGAACGGGAAGGGTCAACCCGGTAGAACCGTTCACCGATCCGGGAAAGGTGTTCCGGCGGAATGCCCTGGCCGGTATCGTTGACGTAAAGATATGGTCCGGTATCGTCGGATCCGGTCCCGATGGTGATACTGCCGCCGTCCGTGAATTTCACTGCGTTATCCACGAGATTCGTGAGGATCTGGATAAGCCGATCGCGGTCGGCGCGGATTTCCGGGATGCCTTCCCTCAGCCAGGTATGGACGGCGAGTCCTTTGGCCGTCGCCTTGTCTTCGAACGTGAGTACGACGACTTCAACGAGCTCCCGGAGGTCGACGGTGGTTTTCTCGATGGGCATCACTCCAAGTTCGATTTTCGAGATCGTCATGAGATCGTCCACGAGCCGGTTGATGCGTTCGCTGTGTGCCTCGATGGTCCGGATAAATTTCCTGGCATGCTTCGGATCGTCGAGTGCGCCGTCAAGCAACGTCTCAGCGAAGCCTTTTATTGCCGTGATAGGGGTCTTGATTTCATGAGATGCGTTGGCGACGAAGTCTTTTCTTACCTGATCAAGCGTAACGTCCCGGGTAATATCGGTGAACACCGCGATATGTCCCTCCACCCGGGCGTCGAGGACGAAAGGGGAGATCCGGACCGACCAGTACCGCTCCCGGGGACGTTCAAGCCGGATATTTTCAACCACCGCCCGCCCTCCGGTCCGTGCCGCCTCCAGCAGGGCCGAGAATTCCTCGCTCCGTACCACAGTTTCCACCGCGCGGTTCGTCACGGTATCCACCTCGAAGAACGACGCCGACACCGCGCTTGAAAGAACGATCCTGTCGTCCGGGTCGATAATCAGCAGGGCGTCCGGAACGCTTTTTAGTATCACGTTCAATCGGGCGGCTTCTTCCTTCAGGCGGGCGACCGTGGACTTCAGTTCCGCCGCCATGGCGTTTAAGTGATCCGCAATCAGATCGAATTCGCCGAACCCGCTGAAATCCAGGCGCTTGTCGAAGGTGCCGGAGGCGATCGTGCCCGAAAATCGTGCAATCTGGCTGGTGATTGATCTGAGTTTCCGTATCTGGAGCGCGGAGAAGATCCCTATACCGGCAAAGACCAGGGTAACCGCGGCGACAACCCGTATGCGGAGCCGACTGATCGCCGTGTGTACGTCCCGCAGAGGAAGCGCTAAGCGGACGACCGCCACGCGCGACGACTGAGGATCGACACGATGAGCCAGATAAAACATATCCTGGTTCACCGTCGTACTTCGACGGATCGCGGATCCGCTTCCCGTGGACATGGCGGCGCGGATTTCAGGCCGTCCACCGTGGTTTGCCATGGTCCGGGGATCGCTCCAGGAATCGGCTGCCACCGTGCCGTCCCGTTGTATCAGCGTTATGCGGGCCGCGGCAGCCCTGCTCAGGTCTTCGACCGTTTTGGCGTAATCGCCTTTTTTGAGGGCGTATGCAACCAGAACGGCTTTGTCGCGCAGATGAGCCTTCAGATTTGCGAGGTAGTAATCCCCAACAACCTCGCTGAGATAGAAACCCAGGCCGATGATCGCGATCAGAGATGTTACCAGATACAGGAGGAGTATCCGTTTGAAGATCCCCCCTCTCATAGGTCGCCGTCGGCGAAGTAACCGATTCCCCGTCGCGTACGTATATAACGGGGCTGTGCCGGGTCGTCCTCTATCTGAGACCGGAGTCTCCGGATATGGACGTCAACCGTCCGGGGCTCCACGTAGGCCTCGTTCCGCCATACCGCGTCGAGGAGCTGGTCACGGGTAAAGACCTTGCCGTTTCGCGCAACGAGAAAGTGGAGGAGCCGGAATTCGGTGGCGCTGAGTTTAAGGGGCGTGCCTTTCTTTGTCACCGTATAGGACGCGGGGTCGATGACGAGATCGCCGTAGACGAGCGGTTCAGCGCCGCTGTGTTCACTCCCGTCGCGGGGTGCCTGTCGCGCCCGGCGAAGGATCGCCTTTACGCGGGCGATGACCTCCCGGACGCTGAACGGTTTGGTGACGTAATCGTCGGCCCCGAGTTCAAGGCCGAGTACCCGGTCCATCTCCTCCCCGCGGGCCGTGAGCATGAGTACGGGGAGGCCCGTGGTCTCGTCCCGTGCCCTGAGTTCCCGCAAAAGATCCATCCCCTGTATCCCCGGCAACATAACGTCAAGAACAATCAAGTCGAAAGATTCCGTGTTCAGCAACGCCATGGCCTGCTCGCCGTCGCCCGCCGAGCGGACCGCAAACCCTTCTTTCTGAAAGTTGTAAGCCAGGAGTTCAACCAGATCCGGCTCGTCGTCAACGATAAGAATTTTCTGAGACCCGGGCATGAACGATTATATCGGCACCTCTATGACAATTGCATGACAACCCCGTCCTTTCGCGTGCCAAACGTTGCTGTTCAGCCCTTTCCGTTTGACTTCGCCGCCCGGAATGGGTACATTGGCATTATATGTCGCGACCGGACGACCCGCTCCGTAGTATGAAAACAGGCCTGAGTTACCAATTGCCCGCGGGTGTTGCTGTCGATGAACTCTTTCGGAAACTTGGCGTCGTTCCTCAGGGGGGTATGCGTCGGTGCCGGACGACGTTTTACGATACCTTCGACTGGCGGTTTCACAGAAAACGGGTGGTTTTTTCGCATCACCGGGAGGGTTCCGAATCGGTACTCGTCATGAGGGACTGGGGTGCTGTCGTGGAGACCGCTTCGGTTCCGGGCGGGCCCGTTCAGTTCATAGGGGAACTCGGGCATGGGGTGATCAGGGAACGCCTTGAACCGATTGCGGAGATGCGCAGGCTCTTTCCCCGGGCTGTCGTGGAATGTACCCGGCGGGAAGCGGTTCTGCGGGGCAAGGCCGGAAAAACCGTCGGCCGGGTTTTGATCGCCACGGCGGCTCTCGAGCCGGAGGGCGGAGGCCGACGGAAACACTTGACGCCGCGGGTTCTGCTTGTCCCGATGAAGGGGTACCGTAAAGCCTTCGCCGGTCTCAAAGAGGGCGTGGTAAACAGGATTGGGCTCGAGCCTGCCGTTGAACTTTTTGAGGAAGCGCTCGATTCCCTGGGGGTGCGGCCCCGGAGTTTCGATCCGAAACCGCGCGTCAAGCTTGTCCGAGGACAGTCGGCGTGGTCGGGAACCCGGGAAATACTGATCGGGCTCGCGGATAGTATGGCGGCAAACCTGCCGGGTCTCCTGGAAAACCTCGATACGGAGTTTCTCCACGATTTCAGGGTTGCGGTACGAAGCAGTCGTTCCGTCATCGTTCAGATGAAAGGTGTTTTTCCGAAAAAAGACTACCGTCGATTCCGGGAGGAGTTCGCCTGGCTTGGAGCCGTAACCAGTCCCATGCGGGATCTCGACGTCTATCTCCTGAAACTCCCCGTTTTCCGCACACTTCTGCCGTGCGATAAGGCGATTCACCTGGCCCCCCTCGAGTCTTTTCTCGTGGAAAAACAACGCGAGGAACACCGCCGCCTTGTGGGCCATCTCCGATCAGACCGATATCGCCGCATTGATCGCACGTGGCGAGCTTTCCTCCAGACGGAAGACCCCGGCACGACCCCGGGGCGCAAGGCACGAGAACCCATCGAGAGATTAGTTGACGGAAAGATAAAGAAACTCCACGGCCGCGTGCTTCGGGAGGGCGGAAGGATCA
>CAYYSS010000050.1:0-12116 GCA_964474325.1 uncultured Nitrospirota bacterium | reverse complement strand
GGCACTGAATCTCCGGTTGGGGCGTTTTGCGGCCTCGGTCTTGACCCCGTGGGCGTTTCGGGGGGCCTTGGGAAGGTACCGCTTCTCCAGTTCCTCCAGGATGCCGTCGAGGTGTACGCCGCCCTCCGGAATCTCGTCGGGAATGGACGTGGCATCCGGCAGGCGGATCTCCGGGGGAATCTGGTCGATACCCAGAACTTCGGCATCCGACAGGACCAGAATCCGTTCGACCATATTTTCCAACTCCCGAACATTGCCCCACCAGGGATAATTCACCAGCGTCTCGAGGGCCTCGGGCGAAAAGCGCCGTCCGGATCCGGAACGGGAAAGGAAGTGCGATACCAGCAGTGCAATATCCTCTTTCCGTTCCCGTAGGGGCGGCAGGTGCAAGGGGAGAACGTTCAGACGGTAAAAGAGGTCCTCCCGGAACGTCCCTTCCTTGATGGCCTCCTTGAGGTCGGTGTTCGTCGCGGAAATTATCCGGACATGGACGGAAAAGTCCTTCACGCCTCCGACGCGGCGCACGGTACCGTCCTCGAGTACCCGGAGGAGTTTTACCTGGAGTGCAACGGGCATGGTGCCGATTTCATCGAGAAACAGCGTACCGCCGTCGGCCATCTCGAAAAGCCCCTCTTTATTGGCGACCGCATTCGTAAACGCGCCCCGCATGTGGCCGAAGAGTTCCGATTCCAGCAGGTTTTCCGGGATCGCACCGCAATTTATTGCCACAAAGGCCCGGTCCCGTTTGTCGCTGAGGTTATGAATCGCCTTTGCAACCAGTTCTTTGCCCGTCCCTGACTCACCGGTGACCAGCACCGCGGCATCGCTATGGGCAATCTTTGGGATCAGGGCGAACAGCTCCTGCATCGGGCGACTCTTGCCTACCATGTTCCCGAGGGAAAACGAGGTCTGAAACTGGCTTCGGAGAAGAGCGACTTCCTTTTTGAGAGACGTCCGTTCCAGGGCGTTGCGGACGATGAGACGGAGTTCGTCCACCTTATAGGGTTTGCAGACGTAATCGTAGGCCCCAAGCTTCATCGCCTCGACTGCCGACTCCGTGGTACCGAACGCGGTCGTTACGATAACGGGAGTGTCGGGAGACACAGACTTTACGGCCTTCAACACTTCGATCCCCCCGAGGCGGGGCATCTTGAGGTCGGTTATCACCACGTCGAAGACATCGTTCTCGATTTCGTTGAGAGCGGCTTGTCCGTCCGCGCAGAGGGTCACGTCGTACCCTTCCCGCTGGAGCAGGATCTCCAGCACCTCCCGCATATGGGGTTCGTCTTCGACAACGAGGATTCTATCAGCCATTACACTTCAAACGCACAACAAATTCGGCCCCCCCCTCGGGGGGCTGACGGAGTTCGATCGTACCGCCGTGGGCCTCGACGATCCGGTACGAAATCGCCAGCCCCAGACCCGTCCCCCGCTGCTTGGTAGAGTAAAACGGGTAGAAAATCTTCTCTCTATCTCCCGGGGCAACACCCGCCCCCGAATCCCTGACGATTAACAGTACCGCATCCGGCGGATCGTCGATTGTCTCCACCGACACCACGCCCCGGTCTCCCACGGCCTCGACCGCGTTGATCACTAAATTCCATATAACCTGCCGCAGCTGGTTATCGTCGGCCCGTACCGGTAATGTAGCACGAATCCGCTCCTCGACGCGGACCCCGGGCGACGGCTCCAGCAGAAGAAGGGTATCCCGGACGGCCCCCCCCAGGTCACATTCGGCCAGGTCGGGTTGGGTCGGCCGTGCATAGGCGAGAAAGTCGGTGATAATGGCGTTAAGACGGTCCATCTCATGGACCGCGATATCCATGAGGCGGGCGCTGTACCGCCCTGCGGCCTCCTCTTCCCGGAGGATCTCTATGGAGTTTTTCAGCGACGCAAGGGGGTTTCGCAATTCGTGGGCAATCGAAGCGGCCAGTTCCCCGATGGCGGCCAGTTCCTGCTTCCGGCGCACCTCTTCCTCCATGGCGCGGATATCGGTCAGGTCACGGAAGATGAGAACCGAACCCGTGATCCGTCCGTGGCGGTTCTTAAGCGGCGAGAGGCTGTAGCCGAGGACCAGGTCGGTATCGTCCACCTGCATGTATCCTTCGGCCCGCGGGGCCCAGGCCTGCCAATGCCGGAGGAACGGAAAGACCTCGATGATATTCCGGCCGAGCATAGCCTCTTCGCGACAACGGCAGGCAAGCTCAGCCGCTCGATTTGCCATAACGACCGTCCCGTCCAAGTCGGCCGTCACCAGCCCCACGGGGACGTTTTCCAGGATATCGTTGCTGAAGACCTGCAAGTCCGACAGACGGACGTCGGTCTCCTCGAGGCTCTTTGCGGTCGAGCGGAGTCGTTCCGCCAGATACCCCGTCAGCACGGCGACGAGGGAAAAGGCAACACCGTGGCTGAAGACCATGTAGAGAATATCCGGAAGGGTGGACCCGGCAGCCGGAGTGAGGAAACCGGTCCCAAGGGATTGAGCCGCCAACACCAGACCGTAGGCGGTCACGCTCCCCACCGCGACCCACAATCCGCCCGTGCGGCTCAGGAGGATAACCGCGGCGATTATCGTCAGGAGGTACGTAAACGAAAACAGCGACTCATTTCCGCCGGTTATGGCAATGAGCGCGGTCTCGGCCAGGACATCGACACCGAGCTGAACCGCTGCAAAACCCCGGGCGGCGTAGTACCGGGGAAACAGCAGGGCATAAACCACCGTAAGCCCGTAGAGAACCGCAATCCAGACGGCCAAGGGCCACGGATTTTCCCCGAAAAAGAACCCCAGTCCCAGAAACGTACCAAGAAGGACCGAGATGAGGACGACCCGGGCGACGATAAGTATCCCCACCGGGTTTGCAAAGAAGCTATCCCGCGACATCGCCGCCGCACCTTAAAGGGAACATGCGGATTGCGAAACACCCGAGGTTTGTAATGGAAATTTCCCGGTGTATCAAATATATCCCGACAAAACCGCTAGCCCGGATTTCTCATGGCGGTTCGTAGCGAGGGGGCGGAAAGGGCCGGAGATACAAGGCGCGCGCCGGTTCGGGCGCGGAAACGTACCTGACGGTACGTTGAGCACCCGAACCAAGCGCAACGCAGGAGCCTCGGTGCTTTCCGGTTCCACAGGAGAAGGGCCATGAGAAGTCCGGCCTAAGAAGACATCACCGTAATCATCTTGAAGATCGGCATGTACATGGCGATAACGATAAAACCGATGGTAGTTCCGAGGAAAACCATGAGGAGCGGTTCCATGAGAGAAGTCAAGTTGGCGACCGCCGCGTCCACCTCGTCATCGTAGAAATCGGCGATCTTCGAAAGCATGGCGTCCAGAGCACCCGTCGACTCCCCGACGGCAATCATCTGGTTGACCATGGGCGGAAAAACCTCGGTCTGCTCCAGGGGCTCCGCCAGGGTCTTCCCCTCGGAAACGGCCTTCTTCACGTCGTAAACGGCATATTCGACTCGTTTATTGCCCGCGGTCTTCGCACAGATATCCAGCCCATCGAGGATGGGGACACCGCTTGAGACCAGGGTCCCCATGGTCCGGGTAAATTTAGCAACCGCGACCTTCCTGAGAAGCGGCCCGAAGACCGGGGCCTTGAGGAGCCAGGAATCCATGACGTAGCGGCCTTTTTCCGTCTTCCGTATCTGGCGGATCGTAACGACGCTGGCGACGATCGAGATGACGATAACGAGCCCGCCCCATCCGCTCAGGAAATGGCTTATGGCGAGGATGACCTTCGTCGGCACGGGGAGATCCGCACCAAGGCCCGCAAAGAGGGTTTGAAAGACCGGGATCACCTTTATCAGGATGATCGCAATCACGGCTACGGCCACGGTAATGATAACCGCCGGATAGATCATCGCCCCCTTGACCTGCTTTTTGAGCTTCATGGACTTTTCGATGTACGCCGCAAGCCGGCTGAGGATGGTGTCCAGGATACCGCCGGCCTCACCGGCGGCCACCATGTTCGCATACAGGGCGTCGAATGTTTTCGGTTGACGACGAAGGGAATCGGCGTAGGTGGCCCCCGATTCCACGTCGACCTTCACCTGCGCGATCACGTCGGCAAGCGATGGGTTTTCCGTCTGTTTCGCCAGGATTTCCAGGGCCTGCACAAGCGGCAGGCCCGCATCGATCATCGTGGCAAACTGACGCGTAAAGACGACGATATCCTTCTCGGATGCCTTTTTCCTCCCAAAGGAAAACGATTTCTTCGGGGTTATATTGCTCGGCGTAATATTCTGTCTCCGGAGCTGGGCTACAACCTCTTCTTTGTTCTTGGCCTTCATCTCCCCCGACTGCACACCGCCTCGAGGGGTTCGTCCGGTCCACTGGAAAACTGGCATGGTATCGCCCTCCTATCGCCGACCCCGCGGCTGCGCCGCTGCACGTTGTATCATCGTCGTCAACTCTTCGGGAATGGGCGACCGCCCGATGGCGTCGTCCTTGCTGAGTATTCCGCGGAAAAAAAGATCAAAGAGCGACTGATTCATTGTCTGCATACCGAAACGGGTCTGCCCGGTCTGCATCATTGAGTAGATCTGGTGGATCTTGTCTTCCCGGATCAGGTTTCTAATGGCCGGGTTCGGAATCATGACTTCGATGGCAAGGACGCGGCCTTGGCCGTCCTTGCGGGGGATCAACTGCTGGGCCATAACCCCTTCGAGGACAAACGACAGCTGTACCCGCACCTGTTCCTGCTGATGGGGCGGGAAGACGTCGACGATCCGGTTGATCGATTGGATGGCCGAATTCGTGTGAAGTGTCGCGAACGTCAGATGTCCCGTCTCGGCGATGGTCAGGGCGGCCTCGATCGTTTCCAGATCCCGCATCTCGCCGATGAGCACGACGTCCGGGTCCTGGCGGAGGATATACCGCAGGGCGTTTCGGAACGAACTGGTGTCCGCGTTGATCTCGCGCTGATTTACCAGGCATTTTTTATGGGGGTGCAGATACTCAATAGGATCCTCTACGGTTATGATGTGTTCCTGGCGCTCCGTGTTGATACGGTCGAGCATGGCGGCGAGGGTCGTCGACTTCCCGGACCCCGTGGCACCCGTGACCAGGACGAGACCCTGGGGCTTCTTGATCAGCTGCTCCGCAACGTCCGGCAGGCCCAGCTCCTGAAATGTCTTGATCTGAAACGGAATCGTTCGGAACGCACCGGCAACGGCGCCCCGCTGCATGAAGATATTGGCCCGAAATCGGCTGAGACCTTTTATCCCGAAAGAGAGGTCCAGTTCGTTCGCCTCTTCGAACCGGTGTTTCTGGGCATCCGTGAGTATGCTGTAACACAGGGCCTTCGTATCGCCGGGGGAAAGCACCGGGTGGTCCATGGGTATCAATTTCCCGTCGACCCTGAGTCGCGGCGCCGAACCGGTCGTAATGTGGAGGTCCGAAGAACCCTTTTCGATCATCATCTTGAGCAGGTCGTACAGTGTCGCCATATCGCCTAATCTCCGAACGTAACCCTGAGGACTTCTTCAACGGCCGTAACGCCCTCTTTTACCTTATTGAGACCCGCCCGGCGTAAGGTGTTCATACCCCGGCTGACCGCCGCCTTCTTGATCTCCGCACCCGACGCCCCTTCCAGCACGAGTTCTTTGATCTCCTCACCCACGGGCATGACTTCGTAAAGGGCGATGCGCCCTTTAAACCCCGTGCCGCCGCAGGCATCGCATCCCGCCCCCCGATAGCACACCACGGACTCGGCTTCTTCCTCGCTGAAACCGATATTGATCAGGGCCGGTACCGGTATCTTTTCCACTTCCTTGCATTCGGGACAGATACGGCGGCCCAGGCGCTGGGCCAGGATGAGGATGACCGAAGAAGCCACGAGGAAGGGCTCGATCCCCATATTCAGCAAACGGCTCACCGTACTCGGGGCGTCGTTCGTGTGGAGCGTAGACAGGACCAGGTGTCCCGTCAGGGCCGCTTTGACCCCTATTTCGGCGGTCTCAAAGTCACGGATCTCCCCAACCATGATGATATCGGGATCCTGCCGGAGAAACGAACGGAGGGCCGCCGCGAACGTCAGTCCGATCTCATCGCGCACCTGGACCTGGTTGATACCCATCAGGTTGTATTCCACCGGGTCCTCAGCGGTCATAATGTTCACGCCCACGGTGTTAATCGTACTCAAGGCCGAATAGAGCGACGTGGATTTCCCGGATCCCGTGGGACCGGTAACCAGGACCATCCCGTAAGGCGATTGAATGGCTTCTTTAAAATCCTCCAGGGCCTTCTGCTCGAATCCAAGCTTTGTCAGATCCAGTTGGAGATTCGATTTGTCAAGAATCCGCATGACGATCTTCTCCCCGAAAAGGGTGGGGAGAGTCGACACGCGGAGATCCACCTCGTGGCCCCGGATCTTGAGCTTGATCCGGCCGTCCTGGGGAAGGCGGCGTTCCGCAATATCCAGTTCGGACATGATCTTAAGCCGCGACGCAAGGGCCGCCTTAAGTTTGATCGGCGGCTGCATGACGTCGTACAGAACACCATCGACCCGGTAGCGCACCCGCAGGGCTTTTTCGTAAGGTTCGATGTGGATATCACTGGCGCCGCGGTTGATGGCCTCGGTGAGGATCAGATTGACGAGCTTGACGACCGGCGCATCCTCGCTCAACTGCTTAATCTCGGCGAGATCAACGTCTTCTTCCTCTTCCCTGACGAAATCGACGAATTCTTCCTCGACGCCGGCCAGGCTGTCCATTACGGTCTGGAGCGCGTCGCTCTGGTCTTCGTAATACTGAGCGATCGTCTCCCGCACCGCGGATTCCGACGCGACCACCGGCTCCACGTTATAGCCGGTCATGAACTTGATGTCGTCGATCGCGAAGACATTGGACGGGTCCACCATGGCGATGGTAAGGGTGGCCCCGACACGGGCGACCGGCATGATCTGATACTTGCGGGCCACGTCGGCGGGGATGAGTTTGACCACGTTTTCGTCAATCTGGTAGTCGCCCAGGTTGACGGCGGGAATTCCGTATTGTTTACTGAGAAAAGAAACGAGGCGCTCCTCGGTGACAAAACCAAGGTTCACGAGGTTCGAGCCTAGCCGCCCTCCTTCCCTTTTTTGAAGGTCGAGTGCTTCTTTAAGCTGCTCCTCGGTAATAAGCCCCACGTTTATGAGCATCTGACCAAGTCGGCTGGCCATGCCGTACATGCTAATGCAAGCACAGGCAAATGTCAAGCCGACAACGGCCGGAACCCCCAAAAAACACGTTGTTTTTTCCGCATTTTTGAACTACCATAGTTTTCCATGAGCCAAGGGACGATCTGCGGCTCCCGGGGGCCTCGACCGCCGGGGAGCATCCCGGGTGCAGGGGGAGACGTATCGCCGGCCGCCGGCCGGCGGCGGGCTCCGGCGTCCCGCGCCTCGAAATGAAAATACTCCTGTTCTACACACCGGAATTCCGGTTCAAACCGTTCAAAAAAGTCCTTCCGGACGCCCCGGAAGCCGGACCCGGATCGACGTGTTCCGACGCCGTCACGGTGTTCTACCACGTAGAGGAAGCCGACGCGGGACGGGAAGAAGAACTCGCCCGGAAATGTGCAAAGAACATCAAATGGCTCGCGGGCAAGTTTGCCTCGAGAACCGTCGTGCTCCATTCGTTTAATCATCTCTCGTCAAGTTCGGCCCCCCCTGTGGTGGCGCGAACAGTGGCGCTCCTTGTCGAGGAGAGGCTCGCCAGAGTGGGTTTCACGGTCCATACGACGCCGTTTGGCTACTTCAACGAATTTCATATGCACGTGGCGGGTGAGTCCCTTGCAAAAGTCTTCAAGGAATTCTGAAACCCCGCCGCCGCTTGACCTCCACACCCACGGTCTGGATCGTATCCATGGACCGATCGTCAGGGCCGAAGACATCCGGGGCCTTGCCCGACTCCACGGCGCGGCCGGTACCGGGGGGTTTCTCGTTACCCTGTACCCCGCCCCCCTTCGGGACCTGCGCCGGGCGGCGGAACTCATCGCCCGGGAAATGGAGCGCCCCCCGGCTCCTCACGAGGCCGTCATCCTCGGCGTGCACATGGAGGGGCCGTTTCTGAACCCTCGACGTGCGGGGGCCCTGGACCCGTCAGCCTTTTTCTCCCCCGGGAAGGGCGACGCCGACCGGCTCCTGGACGGCCTCGGCCAGGTGATCCGGGTTATCACGGTGGCGCCTGAAATTCCCGGGGCGGTTGATTTTATCGGATCTGCCGCCGAGCGGGGGGTCCGGGTCAATATGGGACATACCAATGCGGGGTGGCGGGAAGCCCGGGAGGGGCACCGGGCGGGCGCGAGGGGGATCACGCACCTCTGGAACGCCATGCCCGGCCTCCACCACCGGGAACCGGGGATTATCGGTTACGCCCTGAGTACCGACGATCTGTATGTCGAACTCATTGCCGACGGTTATCACGTCGCGCCGGCGGTCGTAGATCTGACGTTTCGCATAAAACCCCCTGATCGGGTTATCCTTGTATCGGACTCGGTGGGCGGAGGACGGCCGGGCGGGGGTCCCGTACGGAACAGTGCGGGGAAACTCATGGGCGGCGGCGCCGCGCTTCCCGAAATCGTGGAGCGACTTGCGGAACGGGGGTACGGGCGACAGGCTCTGGCGCTGGCGGCGCACGACAATCCCCGGCGCTATCTGGACCTTAATGTTGCAAAGGATTACCGGTGACGGCTCCGGTGGAATCAAGAACATACGCACGGCCGCCGCTTTTCGTGAAACGGCGGCCGGGTCCGGGCACGATACCCCGGACGCCCCGGGAAGTGAATTCCGGGACCGACACGCTTTCGGCGCCCCGGCGCCGTTTTACCCGGGGTTTATGCCGCGAAGCGGATTTCCTTGAGGCCGTCTGACCCGGATTTATGCAACTCTAAGATGGACACACCGTGAAACGGGTTCTTATCGACACGAAACTTTTCCGGGAACTCAACCTGGGACCGAGTCTCCTCCACCGGAGCGATATCGATATGCTCACAGCGGCCTCGGCCGCCGAATTAATGGACGCCCATCGGGAACGGCCCGCGGATATCATCGTATTGGACGCCGTTCAGCCCGACGCCTCCGGCGACGCCCTTACCCGCTTGATGAAAGACCGGGGCAATCCGGCCGTGATGCTCGTGTGTCCGAACGACCCGGAAAACCTTCAGCGCTGTCATCAATCGGGCGCGGACGTGATCATTCCCCGCCCCGTGGAAAAGATCTGGTTGCTGAACCAGATCGGGCAATTGCTCGGCGTTCCCCAGCGACGGGCCGTCAGGGTACCGGTACACGTGCGCGTCGCGGGACGCCGGGGGACGGACGAGTTTTTCGCCGAATCGATCGACATCAGCATGACGGGCCTTTTGATAGCCGTTACCCCTCCTCATACGTTCACCGCGGACCAGACGGTAACGCTGGATTTCGTACTGCCCGGCCAGCATGAACGGGTGGCCACCGACGCGCGGATCGTTCGGGACGCGGGGATCGCGGGACGGAATCATCGGTACGGTGTGGTTTTCGTCGAAATGTCCCGACAGGCCCGCAGTCTCATACAGAGCTATGTGGAAACCCAACTCTATTGAGCCGCGATGAGCGGCTATAATAACGGCACGGGCGCTATTTCATGAACACGACCATAACCCCTATCGAGAACCGAACCATTGTTACCGACTATTTTTACGAGCGCTTTCGTATACCGGCGGAGAACTTCGACGCAGTCATATTTCTGCACAGCGGCTCCAGTTATTGGGCTTTCGAAACGGAAGACCCCCTGGGACGGGCCGTCTGCTCCCTTAAGCGCACGGCGTTTGCGGGCATGAGGGTCCTCCGCATCCTCCGCCGTTATCTCAAACCTACGAGCTATGCGCTCCAGCGGTTCGGATCCGGTGCGACGCGAAATGTGCTTGATCTTACGGAACCGGCATTCCGGGAGTTTCTCGAGACCGGGGAGACCGCGGCGGTCGGTCCGCCGGACGAAGACGGATATGTGATCGTTCGCCGAGACGGCGAGAATCTGGGGTGCGGGCTCTACCTTGGAGGCCGCCTTCTCAACCGATTTCCAAAAGGCCGAAGCCGGGCCCTGGCCGGAGCATCCCGGCTGTGAGCAACCGGCAACGGCATCGGTGTCCGGGCACGGGCACGGCCCTCTGGTAGATGGCGCGACCGCGACACGTCATACTCGGCACGGCCGGGCACATCGACCACGGCAAGAGCGCCCTGGTAAAGGCCCTTACCGGCACGGATCCCGACCGGCTGAAGGAGGAGAAGGCCCGGGGCATCACTATTGATCTCGGTTTCGCGGACCTGGCCTACCCCGACGGTACCCGCATCGGAATCGTTGACGTCCCGGGACACGAACGCCTGATCAAAAACATGCTTGCCGGCGCGGGCGGAATCGACTACGTGGCCCTGGTGATTGCCGCCGACGAGGGTATCATGCCCCAGAGCCGGGAACACCTGGCGATCTGTGACCTGCTCGGAATCCAGCGGGGCGTCGTGGTTATCTCAAAGTCGGATTTGGTCGACGAGGAGTGGCTCGAACTCGTCACCGAAGAGGTCACGGAATTTGTCGCCGGCACGTTTCTCGAAAACGCCCCCGTCCAAGCCGTCTCGGCTAAGACCGGTGCCGGAATCGATGAACTCAAGACCCTGCTCTACGATGTGGCCCGGTCGGCGGAGAGCAAGCCGGCCCAGGGTCTTTTTCGCCTTCCGATCGACCGGGTGTTTACGCTGAAAGGTTTCGGAACGGTCGTCACGGGAACGGCCCTGGCCGGCACCCTCCCGGTCGAGAGTCCCGTGGAGATCCTGCCGAGCGGACGTAGAAGCCGGGTACGCGGCCTGCAATGTCACGGTGAGTCCATTCGGGAAGCCCGCGCCGGGATGCGGGTCGCGGTCAACCTGCCCGGGATCGAAACCGAAGAACTGCGGCGGGGCGACGTGGTCACGGAACCCGACCGGGTACGCATAACAACCGTGCTCGACGTATCCCTCCGCCTTCTCGGTGATGCGCCGCCGGTACGAAGCCGCCAGAACGTCCACCTGCACGTGGGAACGGACGAAACCGTGGCCCGCATCATCGTTTACGGCGGGGACAAGATCCCTCCCGGCGGAGAGACCTTTGCACAACTTCGCCTGGCACATCCCATAGTCGCCCTGGCCGGGGATCGTTTTGTCATTCGGCGCTATTCGCCCCTGGCGACCATGGGCGGCGGCGTGATTCTGGACCCCACCCCCCGCCGGCGCAAACGCGCCGACGGTGTGGCCGACCTGGAGACCTTTGCCCGGGGGGACCTGGAGGCTTCGATTACCGTCAAGGTCCTGCGGGAGACGTTTTACGGAATGCCGCGGCATGCGATCCACGGCTGGATTCGCGGCGAACGGCCCGCCATAGACCAGGCGATAGCCGCGCTTATCAAGCAGGGGGTCCTGATCGAAGCGGCCGGGCGGCTTATCCATGCCGAGGGTAGGGACCGTTTTCGGACCCGCACCCTTGAGGCGCTGAAACGCTACCACCGGGACCACCCCATGAAACCCGGTATTCCCAAAGAGGAGCTTCGGGGCCGCTTCCGGGGCATAGAACCAAGACTCTTTGAAGAACTCCTCGGCACTGTTCGGGAGGCGGCCGTGGAAGGCGGCGTGGTCCGGTCCGCGGGATTCAAACCTAAAATGAATGCGGCCGACGAAGCGACGAAGACGACCGTACTCGGACTCTTCGAGGCCGGCGGTTTTCAACCGCCCCTCCGGGCGGACGTGGCCCGGTCTCTGAAATCCAGCGAACAGCACGCGGCGGATATTCTCGCCCTGCTTGCCCGGGAAGGTACGCTGGTGAGAATGACCGATGCCGTCTATCTTTCGAAAAACGCGGCGGATGATATGCTTCGCCTTCTGCGGGAACACTTCTCCCGGCAGGAGGAGATGACGGTGGCCGAGTTCAGGGATCTCCTGGGCACCACCAGGAAGTTCGCCCTGCCCTTCCTCGAGTATCTCGATTCAACCGGTGTGACCCTCCGGGTCGGGGATACCCGGAAATCACTAATGAAAAGCACGAAGTAACCTTAACGTTGCAAAAGATTCCCGGAGAAGGGGCCGGCGGGATCAAAAAAATACGCACGGCCACTACTTTTCCTGAAA
>CAYYSS010000049.1:0-12416 GCA_964474325.1 uncultured Nitrospirota bacterium | reverse complement strand
GGCTGCCCCCCCACCCCGGCCGCCATCATCCGGGGAATCGCCTCGATTATCGAGCAGGTGTCAGGACCGTAAACGCCCACACAGGCCCCGTGGGCACCGCCGACTTCTTTCCTCAGCCGGCTTTTCATCCCCTGTACGGACCCTGATTCTTATGCCGCAGTAAGGGTCTCTCTACACCCTGAGGCGCTCAACGTCCTGGTTTCTGCCAAGCACCACCAGGGCCGAATCTTTCGTAATGCGGTCCGTGGGTGACGGGTTGACGTTCCAGCGCTCCGGCCCGCCAGCCCCGCGGCGCACCATTGCGATCACGCTCACCCCGTATTCCGCACGGAGATTCGAGTCCCGGATCGTCTTTTCCCAGAGAAACTCCGGTGCCGGGAGTTCGACGATACTGTACTCGGGGGAAAGCTCCAGATGTTCGAGAAACTCCGGGTTAATCATATTGTGCGCCACGCGCCGGGCCATGTCCCGCTCGGGCTGGACCACCTTATGAGCCCCCAGTTCCTCCAGGACTTTTGCGTGCAGATCGGTGACCGCCTTCGCGATGATCGAGGGAACGCCCAGCTCCTTGAGGAGCATAACGACCAGGACGCTTGCCTCGATGGACTCGCCGATACTTACCACGGCGATATCGCAGTTCTGCACTCCGGCCTCCCGGAGGGCCTTCTCGTCCATCGCGTCGAGTGCGAGGGCAACGGTCACATCATCGGCCACGTCCCGCACCCGGGCCTCGTCCTGGTCGATAGCCAATACATCACAGGCGTGCCCGTTCAGGACCCGGGCCGCCTCCGAGCCGAACCGTCCGAGGCCGATTACGGCGATCTGCGTCTTCATCCGATCATCACCTTCCCTTCCGGATACCGTACCCGGGAGTCCCGATACTCCAGCAGTGCGGTAAAGAGCGTGAGCGGACCCAGCCTGCCCACGAGCATGGTTATCATAATAACGATTTTCCCCGGAGCCCCGAAATCCGCGCAGAAACTGTGGGGGCCTCCATCGCCGACGGAAAGCCCGACGGTGCCGAAGGCCGAGACCACCTCGAACAGGGTGGGCAGAAACCGCGTGTGTTCCATATCCACGATCAGGAGGGTCACGACGGCGATGTAGATTACGGCAAGGGAGAGCAGCACCAGAGACCGTGCGATGAGTCCGTCGGGTATCCGCCTTCCGAACACTACGGCGTCCCGCCTGCCCCGGAGGGTAGTCCACAGCGACAGGAGCACCACGCTCACCGTCGTAGTCTTAATACCCCCGCCCGTACTCCCCGGGGACGCGCCGATCACCATGAGAATCAACGTGAGAAAAAGGGTCCCGGGCTGAAGCCGGGCGTAGTCGAGGGTATTAAACCCCGCCGTGCGGGCGGTCACCGAGGCGAAAAGGGAATTGAGAAGGACCTCGGCCCTGCCCAGGTGTTCCCCGGCGAAAAGATAGGCCCGCTCGGTAAAGAAGATAAGAAGCGTCCCCGCGACGAGGAGAACGGCCGTACTCCAGAGGACGATCCTGCTGTGAAGAAGGAGACGCGAGGTTCGTCCTCGGAATCGCTCTTTCAGATCCACGACAACCACAAACCCTATCCCGCCGAGAACGACGAGGCTCATGACGGCGCCGAGGATGACCGGGTCCGAGCGATAGCCGATCAGGCTGTCGGAAAACAGGCTGAACCCCGCGTTATTAAACGCCGACACGGCGTGAAAAATCCCGAGACCGAGCGCCTGGGAAAGCGGGGCGTCGGCGAGAAACCGGACGGTCAATACAAGCGCCCCCAGGCCCTCCGCCACGGCCACAAAGCAAAACATGGTCTTCGTGGTTCGGGCGATTCCCTCGAGAGACGAAAGATTAAGCGATTCCCGCATCATGAGCCGCTCGGTCATGCCGATGCGTTTCCCGGCGAGGAGGGCCATGAACGTCCCGAGACTCATGTACCCGAGCCCGCCGATCTGGATAAGAACCGCAATCACCGTCTGGCCGAAGCCGGTAAAGTCCGCTGCCGTATCCTTGACGATAAGCCCCGTGACGCACACGGCCGACGCGGACGTAAAAAGGGCGTCGAGAAAAGAGATCCCCCCGGTGGTAGCGTACGGCAGGATCAGAAATACGGTTCCCATGAGAATCGTTCCGATAAAGCCGAAAACGAGTACCCGGGAGGGAGAAATATTTTTTCGCGATTCCTCTGCCATAGTCAGCACCGCCGGTCGTCGTACCGGCAGCCGCTGTAATTATACTCCGGAGAAAGAGGGGTTGGCCCGGGTTCCTCACCTTTCCGGCCCCGCAGAAGGAAGACGGCGAGAGATCCGGCCTAGATTTCCACCCGCGCCATACGGATGACCTGCGATACGACCATACCCGCGACGAAGGCAATACCCATATTCGTCGTAGCGAGCCCCACGACGGCTATCAGAAGCGTTACGAAGAGGTCGTTCTTTTCTTTCACGTCTCTTACGAGAAGGCCGAGTTCAAGCCCCGCAAAGACGAGCAGAACACCCAGGACTCCCTGCGGAATCGCGGTGAGGAGCGAGACGGCGATTTTTCCACATAAAATCCCTATCAGGAGAAACACCCCGCCGATCATCAGGTTCGAACCCCCGGTCCGTGCGCCGAACCGATAGTGGGCCGCAAGCCCCCCGGCGCCGTGGCACATGGGCATGGCGCCGAACCACCCCCCTATCGCGTTGACAATACCCATGGTTGCCGCAAACCCGCGGTACGTGGCCCGTCGGGTCTCGGGCCCCGTGCCGAACAGGGAACAGCAGGTATCCGCCGTTCCCATTACCGCATTTCCCAACGTAAGCGGAATCTGGGGGAGGACCAGAAGCACGATCGCCGTGAGGAATGCGTCCCGGCCCGGCACGTAAAACTCAACCGGCGTGGGCCCCGCCGAGAAAGCAACCCCCCTGAGCGCACCGCCCGCAATACCCACCGCCGCCCCGAGTACGACCACCGCCAGGGCCGCCGGGGCCTTTCTGTTGTTCAAAAGTACAAGAACCAGGATAAAACCCGCGAGCGCCGAAACGAGATTCCATGAAAACGGCCCGGGGAGAAGATCGGACCCGGCACCGCCGACGAAAAGCCCCGGGGCCGTCATAAGCGCGAGTCCTTTGCGGGCAAGGATGAGTCCAAGGCCGAGCTGGATCCCGCGAACGATGGGTTTTGTAAACAGGCGGGCGATCAGATCCACCGCACCAGTGACCGCCAGGAGGAGCAGGAACACCCCGAAGACAATCCCCGCCGCGGCCATGATCGGGACCGTAACCCGGTCGGGAAACGCAATCGCTACGGCCGCCACAACTTTCAACGGCTGAACGGGAATCGGTAGACGATAGTACAGGCCGCTCAGGATATAAAAGAGGCCGACCATCGTGAAAACCGTCGTCGCACTGAGCCCGGTGATGACGATCAGTGCTACGGAAAGAGGTATAAGGGTGCCCAGGTCTCCCAGAGAACCGGCGAATTCCGTTCGATCGAATCGGAAACCCACGCGTGGTTTCATTATCATCCGCCCCGCCGGGGGGAGGTCCGGTCCGCCCGGCAACCGTCAAGATAGTCCTGCACCACACGCGCCGGATCGAGTTGCAGGTACGTCGCATACGCCGAAAGAAAACCTTTGAGGAAAACCTCCGGGGGAAGATTCCCGTACCGATTCTCTTCAATATCCTCCAGGCACCGAGACGTAATTTTCAAGGTTCCGCTCACGTCCTCCAGTGTCGTCCCGAACAGTTCCCGCAAGCGACGCAGGGTGTGCCCGTCGTATCGGGTCACACCTTCGAGAAACGACTGGACCCGCTCATCCCGGAATTGCTCACGGCGGCGGATACGTGACCATTCGGCCGGTTCCAGCGCGGCGGTCAACTCCCGAAAGGCCTCTTCGATTTCTTCCAGGAGTTCCCCTTTCCGCTCCTCGGAAAAATCGTCCAGGGGCAGCGTCGTGATAGACTCCGCGTCCCCGAACAATTTCGTAAGGCGTTCATACGACGCTCTGACTTCCGTGTACGAGGCATCAGGTTCAACTTCGAGAATCTCGAAATATCTGTCCAGATTTCGGTCCGTCATACATTCACGCGGGTTTCCGACCCGCTCGAGCCCTGCACAGCATCGCCGCCCAGGAGGCGTTCCACAATCGCCGCCACTTCGTCGGCCCGGGGAGAATGGGGACAGGACTCCAGGAAGGCCCGCCGCCTGTTCACGCTGTTTCTGATATCGTCGTCCCGGCGGAGATAGCCGGCGTTGCGCGCGCATATCCCGAAGTATTTCCGGCATACGCTTTTCACCGATTCCCCGACGGCGATATCTTCCGGGCTCACGGCCTGATTCACGATGATGTGCACCTCCATGCCGGACAACTCCCCGGCATACACATCCCGAACCTCCCCGGACTCTTCCTTGAGGGCTTCCACGAGCTGTACGAGGGTCCGGATTCCCCGTTCCCGCCTGTTTTGCCATATCCGCTCCACGAGCCCCTTGTGGCCATGGGCATTCAACGCCGCCTTGAATTTCCGAAAGACCGCCGCTTTCAAGAACTGGTAGAGGTTTTCCACGGCCGTGATCTCCGGGGCCAGGACGAGGATGGCCTTGTCGGCACGAAGAAAGGCGTCGATCGTAAACGTCCCCGTTCCGGCCCCAAGGTCCATGATAGCGATATCCGCGTGGAGATCACCCACCTGACGGAAGAGTTTCAGCTTCTGAAAATGAACCGGAATATTCGGAGAAAGCGTCTTCAGGTTGCCCGGCACGAGCCTCAGTCCCGCAACCGGGGTGTCCGTAACGAGATCCGCCAGCGGCGTCTTGCACTCGAAGAAATCATCCAGTGTCCGGCCGCGCCGTTGCACACCCACGAAGTTATGGAGGTTCGCCCCTCCCAGGTCCCAATCCACCAGCACCACGCGCTTCCCCAACGCGGCCAGGTGACAGCCCAGCATAGCGGTGAGGCAAGTCTTACCCGTCCCCCCCTTGCCCCCGCCGACGGCCCAGACCTCACACGCCCTCCGGCTTTCACGTGCCATAGGCATCGATTCTAAACGATTTGTCGGCGTTTCGCCAACCGAGGGGGAGTTTTAAGACCCAGGAAGCACGGGAGTCGTTCCGCTCCTTTCAAACGTCTCGTCCTATAAAAATCCACCCGGCCAAGGATGGCTCGAATGTCCCTTAGGAATGCCCCAATTCCCAGATCCCATTTGTCTCATGTCGGGGCCTAACCCCATTCTTCTCTATTTCTACGCGAATTGGTATTCCTGGCATATGCTCAACCTCCGCAGGAACGTCCCCGGGACGGGGAAAATGGAACGATCCCATTTTAAGATGGGCTTTAGGCCATCACGTCGAGACGAAATAAGGTAGCTCTACTTCACTTTCTTTCGCAACTTCGCCGATAGTTATCGAGTCTGCCATTTCGAATAGCTCTGGATGTTTTTTAACAAGACTCACTAAGGCGCGCTCCACTAGATCAAGAAACCATCCAGTAACGGTTTTGATTTCTTCGTAGTAGACCTTCAAGTCATCGGGCGATGCCGAATTTTTCTCTTTAAGAATACGGCGGGCAACCAGTAGCGTTGGTAGGGACGAATAGACATTTCCACGAGTCTCCGCAAGAAACCACTCAATTTCCTCCTCATTCTCCAACAGCGCCAGATTCTCCTTGGCTTCTTTCCAGTCATAATGGAAAGCATGTTTGTTCCTCACGTACCATTGAATCGCAGCATCCGAACCGAAGAACCGTCGTAGACTCGTGTATGCTTGCTTTCCCCGCAAATCGAAATTTTCTAAAAGTCCATCGATAACTTTTTTGCTCTTCGGTGACTTCAACAGTGCATTCCAAGCCTCGACTAGCTTCCCCGACAGCAGAAAGAGCAGAACCCACAATTGGCCAACACGTGCTTTGGCCTCCACCCCTTCCCCCCCGGGTTTGTAAAACATAAATGCCAACTTATAAAGCGTCGCGAGCTCTTGCTGAATCGTCATAGTTTGTAGCAGGAATACTTTTTCGGATATCGGCAGACGATCAATTTTTTCTTTTGTCGTTGTAACCTTATAGACTTGCAATCCATCCTTAGACCCTATAGTTTCCGTGCGCACGTCTTCCTGCACGCTATACTCGCCCTCCTCAATTTCTTTCACCATTTCCAACATGTTCACGGTGGGTAACACGTGTTTGCCCGCTGGAAACGCGCCGGTGACGGAGGAGACGTGGCCTCGGAGAACGCCGTAAAGGATCGTTGTTCCGTTAACGCGAATCATTCTCTGCATTGCCTCCTCGGAAGCATCCGCCGGGAAGTCAAAGAAACCGACAATCTTTGCGTCGACAATGTACCCGGCGTCGGTTTTTGTATCGGCCGGGCCGGTGACGCAGGAAAACTCCAGCGCAAAAGATCGGTCGTTCTCCCTGTTTCGCATTACGTTATAGCCGACCTTGATTTGACCTTCATTTCCCAACATATCCGTGGAGGGCACCCCTTTTGCTCCGCCGGGTTCCGACCAGTCGACCCGTAGCCGGGTGATCGTGTAGTCCCTAAGCTGTAAAAGCGAGTTCATTTTCTTCTGCCTCATTCGCGGCCTCGATATCGAGGTGCGCGTGTCCAACGAATTCGAATTGAGTGCGACCGCCCCGGCTCTTCGTCTTCGCCGGTTCGTACGTAAAGGCCTTCGTGACTTCACACGGAAAACTTACCTGCGGCATGACGGCAAAGCGTTGCTCCTTGCGTATAAGCCGCACCACGAGTCGTACCTCCAGGGCCGCGCTGAGTTCCGCCATGGTGCGAATTGTGAAGTTCGCGGTCTCGTTCAGGATCCTCCCTACGTACTGCCTGGAATACCCAAGCTTCTCAGCGAGGGTGTTTTTATTGAGACCCGCCTCCAGCATGGCGGTGTGGACGTCCTCGACAAATTGGGCGATCGTCGAACCGGCAACAAAGGATGGGTCCCGAATATAATCCAGCTCGGCCGGGCCGGAGGATGGTAACTCCCCGGTATCCGGAAGTGTCTCAAGCCACTCAAGGAGATTGTCCGAGACCTTGAGCCGCTTTACGGTTTTCGTTGTCTTCTTACCTGCCACAACAGTTGCCCCTTTCGCGTTAACCGCAGTACTCCATGTATATATCCCTCAATTGTTCCGCCCGCTTAAACGCACGATTCTGCTCTCGCTTGCTCCCCTTGCCTTTCCAGTAATAGTTCGTACAAACGACGATACGTCTTTGATCCGGCGTATAGAAAAAGAGCAGACGGGCAGATCCACCACGCATTTCGTAGACATCCAGGTTCTTCTTGCCGCGTCTTCCACGCTTCACCCGCTTTGGATTGGTGACATGCTCATTCTCGCCCACCAGCTTGAGACAGTAGAGCAACTGTCTATAATCGGACTCGTGGTCGCGCTTACACTCCGCAATGCCCGCCAAGGCCGGCGACTTACCGTTCACTTCGAGCGCCCGTATCCTATGGGCGACCTGCCAGCTGTCCGGCACACCCATTATATTCACAAGGCGCGCCCGCATGTCAACCTTTAAGTTTACATTCGACAACGCCCACTACCCGACAGGAAATGCACGACCTGGACCGGATAACGCCATATTCCGGTCCTCTTAAAAGGGGACGAAAAGGTGCCGACGTTGTTGCGGTACAGCCTTCCCCGGGATAGAGGAAAACACAACGGCCGTTGAGAGCAACAGGAGAAGTAGCGTATAGCCGCGCGGTTTTGGCACCCCTCAAAGGGACATATCCACAGCAATCACTCCTGACAGATTTTCCTGCCGTAGTTCCGATTTTCGCCCTCCTCTATCCGGAGCCTCAAAGCCCCGGAAACAAATCCATTTTCACGGCACCGCCTGACTCCCCGCCACGGCGACATATTGTGCCCTCGATTATGGAACCACAAGATATTGTGCCTGTCAAGGTTTTTTTGTATTAAATGACCGACGTTCAGTTTTCTAAAGCAGGTAATGCGACTTTCCGCTATCATCTGTTGCATGGTATCATTTAATTCAGGAAGTAAGGAGGTAAGGTATGCTTGCGAAGCTCACATCTAAGAATCAGATAACCATCCCAAAGAAAGTGCTTGAACAGATTCCGGCCGTCGAGTACTTCGATGTGGACGTCCGTGAGGGTAAGGTGGTACTTAAGCCGGTGAAGGTTTCCGGGACGGACCTTGAGGCCATTCGCACTAAGATGAAAAAACTCGGCCTCACCGACGACAGCGTTGCGGAGGCCGTCCGCTGGGCACGATCTCGCTAGACGTTCCGGCTTGCCGGTTTCTAAAACGTCATCAGTGAACCGGGTTGTCATCGATACCAACGTCCTCGTCTCCGCCCTGCTTTTCGGCGGCCGGCCGGGACGTCTTCGGGATCTATGGCAAAGCCGAAGCATCACCCCTCTTGCCACCGCCGAAATAGTCGACGAATATCTGCGGGTGCTGGCCTACCCGAAGTTCTCTTTAAGCGAAGAGGAAATTCATTTCCTCATGTCCGAAGAGATTCTTCCGCTTGTCGAAATCGTCTCCGTTCCGGAACGTATGCCATCCATAGCGCCCGATCCCTCGGACGACAAATTCATCCGGTGTGCGGAGGTCGGCGAAGCGGATGCCGTCGTTTCCGGAGACGCTCACCTCCTCAACCTCACCGCCTCGCCCGTGCCGATCGTCTCGGTCGCCGAGTTCCTCGGGGGCCGATAAATGATTAACCTGCGGGCGATATTGGGAACCGCCCGCAGGTTAATAAACGGTGCTTCTATCTGAAGTGCCTTAGTAGAACAGGTAAATCATGGTGAGCATCACCACGAGAAAGAGTATCGTCATTCCTGCACCGGCTTTGGCGTAGTCAACCGTACGGTAACCTCCCGGCCGCATGATGAGCGCGTTCACCTGGTGGGTGGGAAGTACGAACGTGTTCGAGGCCGAAAGGGCCACCACCAATGCGGTAAAACGCGGGTCGGCTCCCGCCTGCACGGCCATGCTCATGGTAAGAGGTACAAGCAGAACGGTGGCACCCACGTTGGAGACGACCAGCGTGAAAAACGACGTGAGAATTCCCACCACGGCGAGAAACACAATGGTCGGCACATCTCCGATCATATTCATTATGGTCGTTGCGATGTAGGCCGCGGTACCGGTCTTCTGAAACGCAAGTCCCAGTGGAATGAGACCGCCCAGCAGAAATACCGTCATCCAGTCCACCGACTGATATGCCTCGTCTATGGACATGACCTTCGTGAGGATCATGCCGAGGGCCCCGGTCAGCAGGCAGACGGAAAGGGACAATTTGAGATCCGGGTGCCCGAGAGCCGCCATCAGGGGATTGAACCCGAGAACGAGGGCGAGGGCGACCAAGAGCCAGATGGTGGCCGTCTTCGCCTTTTCGGTCCGCATGATCTCGCCCTGAATATCGGAGGTGAATGCAAAGGTCTGCTTCCCCTTCAGGCGATGGAATTTTTCCCACCGGCCGAACAGCAGAATAGCGTCCCCCGGCTGAAGCGGCTTGTCGGACATGTTCCCGAACAGGCACGTGCCGCCCCGGCAGATCGTCACCGGGTTTACTTCGTAGGTCTTACGGAACTTGATTTCCGCCATTGACTTTCCGGCAAGCTCGGAACGGGGGGTGACAATACCCTCCAGGATACCGGCGTTGTTCGGCGAGAGATCCTCGGCGAAGACCTCTACGTCTTCCTTTATCTCGAGACCGAAATCCTCGGCAAAACGCTTCAGCCCGGCGTCGCACCCTACTACGGCCAGATCGTCGTTCGGCCCGATCTCGGATTCCCGTGTCGGCGCGAAGTCTTTATGGTTTCTGTCGGTATGTGATATGGCAACAACCGTTACCTGATACTTTTCCCGGATTTCCGCGTCATCGAGACTTCTTCTCTCAAACCCTGCAGGAATGTGGACCTCGGCGAGTCCGCAGACATCGCCGTAGGTATCGGCGATGGAGGCAGGAAGAATCGAGGTATCGGAGTCCCCTCCGCCCTTCGGCAGAATAAACCGGCCGAGGATCACGAAATAAAGGATCGCCGACGTTACCAGGGCGATACCGATCGGCGTCTGCGTAAAGAGACCGAAAGGTTCAATGTGTTCCTTGAACGTACCGAGCTGGTTCGCCTGATCGAGGAGGTCGTTCAGGAGAATCGTCGGACTTGCGCCCACCAGCGTGATCGTACCGCCGATAATGGCGCAGAACCCCATGGGCATGAGGATCCGGGAAATCGGAATTCGCACCTGCTTCGAGATCCGGATGGCCGCGGGCATGAAAAGGGCCGCCGCGCCTATGTTCTGCATGAAACTCGAAATGAAGGCAACGGTCCCCGCAATCAATGCCATGATCCGGCTCTCGGCTTTTCCGGCGAATTTGAGGATGTTCCGGGCCAGAACGTTCATCACACCGGTTTTATCAAGCCCCGCACCGATAATAATGACCGCGATGATCGAGACCACCGCGTTACTGCTGAGCCCGCTGATGGCCTCCTTCGGCGTGACCACGCCAAGGATCGGCAGAAGCACCATCATGATGATACCGACCACGTCCACCCGCACCCACTCGAAGATGAAGAGGAGAATGGCAAAGACCAGCACCGCCATAACCACCATCATCTGACCGGTCAGTTCGGGGGTCCCGGCGGCATCTCCCGCAAACGCAAAACCGGCGGCCGTAACCACGGCAAGAATACTCAAGAGGAGCACCAGGCTCCTTTTCATCAACTTCGACATCGCAATTCCCTCCGTTTTCTTTTTTCGAACAACAACCCCTTCCCTTTTCATATCGCTAGATCCGATCGTAGACCATCTGAAACTTGTACCGCTCGCTGATCGTTACCGATTTCGTATAAGCGATGGATCGGCCGTCTGCGCCGTAAAGAAACCGGTGAACGAGCAGGGCCCGCTCTCCTTCCTTGCCACCGAGATCTTTCGCCTCGTCCCGGCTCAGTCGCCCGATCTCAAAGGTTTTTTCCACCCGGGCGATCTCCATCGTGGAACGACCCACGAGAATGCCGTAAATCGATTTCTCGGTCAGATCCGCTTCGAGAATCCCCGGACAGATCTCGTTCGACACCAGGGTCGTCTCCACGAGGACCGTTTTATCACCCACCGAGCGGAGGCGCTTGATTTCCACGAGTTCGTCCGTTTCTTTAAAACCCTGGGCCCCCGCGGCGGCGCGTCTCCGGTCAACGACCCTGATTTCCACAGGGACTTCGTGCCCGGCAAGATCGTCGGTCAGCCGCGTTTTTACCGCCAGGGACGGAATTCGGGCAAGATGCTGGGCTTCCGGGACGACGAAGGTCCCCTTACCCTGCACCCGGTTCAGCAAACCCTCGTCGACCAGCCCACCCACGGCCTGGCGGACGGTAATCTTGCTCACCCCGAACATCTCACAGAGCACCGCTTCAGTGGGAATCTGCTGGTCGGAAGCCCACTCGCCGCGCCGTATCTTCTCGCGAAACGCCTCTTTAAGCTGTATGTAGAGCTTCCCTGGGTTCAGCCTGTCAATACTCATGGACCTTTCGTTCCCGCAAATGATCGTTCCCGCAAATGAGAACGCCCTTTACCCCGATATTTGGGGATGGTGATTATAATGACATAATAAATAAAAAAACAAGCGCGGGCCGGGCGGGGAGGTTGTCTGACGGAAAAAACGCCGTTAATAACGGCTCGATGAAGAAACTGGCTCAAGGAACGAGGAATTCGTTATAATGTCATGTTGTTATAATCTTAGTCCGTTCTTTCCGACGAACGGACCGGAGGAATCAGGGTGAAAAAGGCAAAAGACATCATGGAGCCCGTAGTGGATACGCTCACGCCGGAAACGGTAATCAGAGACGCTATCCTGACTATGCGGACGGCCAGCCGGAAACCGGGTATATTCGGGGTAAAAGGCATCCTCGTTCTGAACGCGAACGGGACGCTGGCCGGCATGTTGACCATTCGGGACATCCTCAGTACCATCACCCCGAAGTACATGGAAAAAACGGAAATCGGGGCATTCTCATGGCCCGGGATGCTTGAGGACATAGCGCGGCGGATAGCAGAGAAAACGGTAGGAGACGTTATGTCCACCGACCTGGCAACGGTCTCCCCGGAAGCCACCCTGATGGAATGCGCGGTTCTCATTACCCGCCGCAATGTCTGGCGGATCCCGGTGATCGACGACGCCCGGCACCCGGTGGGCATCGTCTATGTCCGGGATCTTCACTATGCGATCGTGGATGCTATCCTCGGCCCGGGTATTTGAGTTATGACAGCGGAAATCGCAACGGAAACCCAGCAGGTGGTTATGAACGGTACGTTCTGGACGGCGACGGCCGTCTTCGTTCTGATGTATCTCGTAATTATCACCGAAAAAATAGACAAGACCGTTATCGCCCTTTTCGGCGCCGGACTCGTTCTCACACTCAAGGTCCTTGATCAGCACGAGGCGTTTCATTCCGCGGCGTTCGGCGTGGACTGGAACGTC
>CAYYSS010000048.1:0-12427 GCA_964474325.1 uncultured Nitrospirota bacterium | reverse complement strand
TCTACGCTGAAATTAATTCGGAGAAATCTCTTCGCGAAAGTGCGGAATGTACGCCATAGCCCATCCTTCACGCCGTATTGCGGCTCCAACACCGCCTTGGGATCAGAAGCGTGCGGAATTCTCGTCAGGTTGATGCTCCCACTTTCGTCCCGTCAAAGGGGCACCAGCTCCAATTGAACTCCATGGGAGACTTGCATGTGGGGCACAGCCGATTCGCTTTTCGGAGTTCCTTGACGGCGATCTCCTTGCCGTCCACGAGGAGATGATCGACGGCCGACAGAACCACGTAGATGCGTTCGTTGTTACTCCGGGGATCGACCGGAGCCATGAAGAACCCCGGACGGTCGAGATGAAAACTATGGGAAATCCCCGCGATTACCTCGTTGTCCAGAAATGTGGCCTCGATGTATTTATCGCCCTCTTTAGGCTTGAGTCGCTGGTGTTCAGGCAGGGGCGGCAGGTGGGCTTTCGAACCTTGGAAATCCTTTACGAAGAAGATGGCCTTCAGACTGTCAACAACGATTTCCCGACAATCGGTGGCGCCTTTCTCCGTTACCGAGAGGTGAAAGGCGACACGTTTCGGGAGAAAATCACTGGTGCTTCCCTTGAGGATTTCACCATTTTTAAATTTAACGACGACCTTGTTTTGAGCCACAGACTTTACCCCCTTTATCGTTCCAACCAGGGAACTTGGCTATAATTTTAATCTTTTTCCCCCATCGAGACAAGCCGTCAACAGTCAATCGTTACCGCCGCCGGCGGCATCTTTGCTACGCTTCGTAAATCGTAAATCCCTGCCGATCGGCGGGCTGGTCCGGCCTAACGTTCCCAAAAGGCCGGGACGAGGAGGATGACTACGGTATAGACTTCGAGTCGGCCGACGAGCATACACAGCGACAGGATCCACTTCGAGAACGGGTGGATGGCGGCGTAATTCTCCGCGGGCCCCGCTGAGCCCAACGCGGGACCGATATTGCACATGGCGGAAATCACGGTCGTTGAAGCCGTAACAATGTCTTCCCCGGTGGCCGCAACGGCCAGCGTGCCGAGTACGCAGGTAAAGATGAAGAGAAACAAAAACCCCCATATGCCGCCCAGGACCTCTTTGGGAATGCTCCGCCCGTCGAGCTTGAGCTGGGTAAAGGCCCGGGGATGGATGAGCTGAAACATTTCCCGGTAGGACTGCTTGAGCATAAGAAGCACCCGGACCTGTTTCATGCCGCCGCCCGTGGAGCCTATCATACCGCCGAAAAACATGAGGATTACCAGGAGAACCTGGGCGAATTCGGACCACTGTTCAAAATCCGCGGTGGCATATCCCGTGGTGGTCATTATGGAGACGACTTGAAATGCGGAATAACGCAGGCGATTCCCAAGCTCCGGGTAATGCTGATGGAGAGAAAAAAGAACGAGGGCCGTCGAAGCGACGGTGATGGTGGCATAAGAACGGAATTCCTGGTTCTTGAACATACGGCCCGGCCTGCCGCGGAGAAGGAAAAAATGCAAGGTATAGTTAACCCCCCCGAGGAACATGAAGAGAACGGCGCACCATTCGATCAGGGGGTTGTCGAATCCGCTGATACTCGCGTTTCTTGTGGAAAAGCCGCCCGTCGACAGAGTTGTAAAGGCGTGATTAACGGCCTCGTAGAGATCCATGCCGGCGAGGAAATACGCGCAGGCGGACGCGGCGGTCAGGAGCGCGTATATCATCCACAGGGCCTTCGCCGTATCGACGATTCTGGGCTGGAGTTTATCTACGGTAATCTCAGGTACTTCAGCCTTGAACAACTGCATCCCGCCGGTCCCGAGAATCGGCAGAACCGCAAGGGAGAACACAACGATACCCATGCCTCCCATCCACTGTGTCGTACTCCGCCAGAGCAGAAGTCCGCGGGGAAGAGACTCGATATCGCCGAGGACCGACGCCCCGGTCGTCGTGAATCCCGACATGGATTCGAAGAAGGCATCCGTAAACGACGGGAAATAGCCGGACACCACGTACGGTAAGGCCCCGCAGACCGCGGCGCCGAGCCAGCATGCCGTCACCGCGACAAAACCGTCGCGATGGCTGAAGTCCCGGGACTCGTCCCGGCGGGTCAGGAAGGTCATGAAAGAGCCGAATCCCAGTGCGGACCCAAAACCCGTGAGGAGTCCCAGGAGATCGTCGCCGTCTTCGGCGATGGAAACGGCCACCGAAGGAAGGACAAAAAGGGAGACGATGATCAGGACGACCCCGACCAGATGAATAACCGAACGAGGATTCATTCCAGGAGGGTTTCGAGCCGGTGTATGTCCGTGCTGATGGTGAAGAAGAGGAGCTTGTCTCCGGTCTGAATGGTGTCCTGGCCGCTCGGGACGAGGACCTGATCGTCGCGGAGTATCGCCCCGACGAGGGAGTTCGGGGGAAGGCCCGCCTTGGCGAGGGTTTTACCATCCAGGGCGCTTCCGGCATGTACGCGGGCCTCGATGATTTCTGCGTTGTTCTCCGCAATTGCCGTGAGCGCAAGCACGTCTCCCCGGCGTACATAGCGGAGTACGGTCCCCGCAGTGATCAGGCGCGGGCTGAGGACGGTATGGATACCCAGTCCGTTTGCCAGATTGATGTAGTCCGTTCGGTTGACGACGGTGATGACTTTCGGCACCCCCAGATTCCGGGCCAGGAGGGAGGCCATGATATTAAGCTCTTCATTATTCGAGATCGCGCAGAAGACGTCCATGTCCCGAATGTTTTCTTCAACGAGGAGTTCCCGGTCGGACCCGTCCCCGTGCAGTACCACGGCCCGCTGGAGGTTGTCGGTCAAGAACTTACAGCGGGCGTCGTCCCGTTCCACGATTTTCACCTGAACGGTCCGGTCAGGCAGTTTTTCCAGGGCCTGGGCGACGTAGAAACCGATACGCCCGCCGCCGGCGATCATTACCTTTTTTGCCGGTTCCAACGAAAATCCGAAGGCGGCCAGAGTCCTGCTCAACTGCTCCCGGGCAACGGGCACGTGTACGATATCGCCGGCCTGGAGCCGGGTCTTTCCCGAGGGGATGAGGACCTGGGTGCCACGCTGGACGACACCGATAAGAAAACGATGTTCCGTGGTGCTGAGAATGTGTTTGAGGGTCGTTCCCGCCAGGGGAGATTCGGCACTGATTTTTATCCCGAGGACCTTCAGGAGCCCCCCCTCGAGTTCAACGACGTCGGTCACCGCCGGTATTTCCAGTATGCGGGTGATCGCGTCCCCGGCCTCTTGTTCCGGGCTGATGGCCGGATCGATGTCAAGGTTGTCCGGTCCGAGCAGGGTACGGTTGGCAAGGTACTCGGGGTTTCGTATCCGGGCCACTTTGCGGGGGATATTGAACACGGCCTTGCCGATGAGACAGGCGATCATATTGGCTTCGTCGCTGTTGGTAACGGCCAGCAGCATGTCCGCGCCATCGGCCCGAGCCTCTTTGAGCACTTCCGGTGAGCCGCCTTCTCCCTGGACCACGGCGACATCCATCGATTCCGAGATCCGCCGGAGCTTGTCTTTGTCCGTGTCGACGACCGTAACGTCAACGGCTTCTCCGCCGAGGAATTTAGCTATGTGATATCCCACTTCCCCCGCACCGATGATAATCACGCGCATGAAGGGCACTATACCACAAAGTCGGTTTCGAAAATGTGGATATCGCGGCGCGGAGACGGATCAGTACAGGAGGTGGCGTTTTCGCACGGTGCGGGCGAAAATCCGGGTCTCGTCCCGCCACTGTTCCTCGATATGAGAGAGGGCACAACAGGCATCGACCGCGGCTCTCAGTCGATCATTTCCCGCAAGAATATCGATCGGCAGTTTTTCCGTTTCATATTCGTAGGGAGGGGGATTCCACTGGAGACGGGACCCGTAGAGTTCACGCACGGCCAGGAGGATGGCGACCCCGGTCAAAAACGGTTTGAACCGCCGCCGGGATCGTACGTGTATCTGTGCTCCGCCGCAGAGTCGCCCCCGGTGTTTCTGAAACGTAGGCTTGAACCACGCCGGTCTGAAGCGTACCCCGGGGAGGCGGAACGCCCTCAGGCGTTCCACCAGACGGTCGGGCTCAATGAACGGTGCGCCGAACAGCTCGAAGGGTCGCGTGGTGCCCCGGCCTTCGCTGAGATTGGTCCCCTCCAGCAGGCACAGTCCCGGGTAGACAAGAGCGGTATCCACGGTGGGCATGTTCGGCGACGGCAGGACCCAGGGAAGGCCCGTGTCCGGAAAATACATACGCCGGTCCCAGCCGTCCAGCGTAACGACGCGCAGATCGGCGCCGGGATGAAATTCTTCGGTCAGATACCGGGCGATCTCGCCCAGCGTCATCCCGTGGCGGACCGGGAGGGGACGACGTCCCACAAATGAGCAGAACGCCGGGTCCAGAACCGGTCCTTCAACGGTCGTTCCGCCGATGGGGTTGGGGCGGTCCAGAATTACGACGGAGAGGCCGTGTTCCCGGGCCGCTGAAAGGCAAAGGTCGAGCGTCCATATGAACGTGTAATACCGTGCCCCCACATCCTGAAGGTCCACGACCAGGGCGTCGAGACCCCGGAGCATCCTTTTCGTGGGTCTGCGATGTTTGCCGTAGAGGCTGTAGATCGGCAGACCGGTCCGCGAGTCCCGGAATCCCCGCCACTCCACCATGTTGTCCTGGGTTTCGCCCCGGATTCCGTGCTGAGGACCGAAAAGGGCCGAAAGTTGCCACGGCCCGGAGCGGGAAAACACGTCTACGGCATGAACGAGGTTCCCGGTAACAGATGCGGGGTGGGTGAGGAGCCCGATCCGGGCCCGGCGCAGGTCCGCCGGCCACGCGTCGCCGACCAGGTCGAGCCCCGTTCGAACCATGGATCAGGCGGGGGCGGAATTATTCTTGACCGGGAGGGTAATAGTGAACGTACTGCCCTCGTTCTGCACGCTTTTTGCCGTGAGGTTGCCGCCGTGGTTCTGGATAATGCTGTAACTGATCGAAAGCCCGAGGCCGGTCCCCTTTTCCTTCTTCGTGGAAAAGAAGGGTTCGAAGATCCGGGGAAGCACCTCATCGGGGATACCCGAGCCCGTATCGCGCACATGGATCAGCAATGTCTGATCCTCATGTTGCGTGCTTATGGAAAGTTTGCCGCCTTCGGGCATGGCGAATATCGCATTATTCATGAGATTGACCAGAACCTGTTTCAATTGGTTCGTATCCCCCAGGGTCATCGGCACGTCGTTGAGCTCTTGGGTGATGGCCACGCCGCTCATCTTGGCCTGATTGACCACGAGGGGGACCACGTCCCGCACGACGTCGTTGACGTTGATCTCCCGCATATTCAGCGGCCGGCGCCGGGAGAATTCAAGGAGCTGTTTGACGATCTCTCGGGCCCGTAACGACTCCTTCTCGATGATTTCCAGATCCTTTTTTAAGGTGCTCAACTCGTCCTCGTCCTTCATCAGTTCGGTGTACCCCAGTATGCTGGTCAAGGGGTTGTTTATTTCGTGGGCCACGTTCGACGCCAGTTCCCCGATTGCCGCAAGTTTTGCCGACTGAACAAGCTGTTCCTGGGTGTCCTTCAGTTCCCGCATCTGGGTCCTGACATCCTCGTAAAGGCCGCTGTTCTCCACGGCGACGGCCATATGACTTGCGAGGATGGAAAGAAGCTTGGCATCTTCCTCGTCAAACTTGGACGCCCGTTTATGTGCCGTGCGGATGGCACCGAGTATGCGTCCTTTTCGATAGATCCAGGCAAGCAGAAGGGTACCGTTCGTCTCCTCGGGCCAGAGCGTCACGTCGATTCGCGCATCGCCGAGGGCATCGTTGGAAAGCAGGGTAGTCCCGGTCGATTGATCGAAGAGTTCCTTTGCCCGTTCGGCGGAAAATACTATCCGCTCGCTTTGTTCCCGGGTCAGCCCCAGGGCGGGGTAGCGGTGTACGTACTCTTTCCGTTTGTCGTCAAACAGAATAAGACCGCATTGCTGTACGTCGAGGAGTGCCCCGATTTCCCGTGACAGTGTTCGGCAGATTTCACCGATATCCATGACCGAGTGAATCGAAAGGGATACCTCGTAAAGACCCGAGAGCTGTTTGAGAAACCCAAGGATCTTTTCCTCTTTCTCCTGGATCGTCCGACTCATCTCGTTGAAGGCCTCGGCCAACTCGCCAAATTCATCGGCACCTTCGTAGACGGCCAGCGCTCCCCGTTCCCCGCGGCCCAGACGTCGTGCCGCGGATACGAGATCGGCAATAGGGCGCGTAATGCCCCGGGTAAGGGATACGGCGATGACCAGGGCCAGAACGAACGTAAAGAGCAGCGTGGTTACGAGAATGATTCGTGACCGACTCACGCCCTTGAGGGCGTCAACCGTACGTTCATGAAGCTTGATTGCGGCGATAAAGGTCATCTCCTGGGTCTTGTTCAGGATGTCGTTGCCGATATTGGACGCGGCGATTTGGTATTGCTGAATACGGGCCCGATTCGCAGAAGCCGTAATAAAGCGGCTGAGGGATTCCTTGTAGCGGGCAACGAGGCTTTCCACCTCCGCGATACGATGGCGGATTTCTTCGTTATGGTGACAGGTGCCGCATTTGTGAACCGAATTGTCGAGATTATTGACGTTTTCGACGATTGCGTTGAGTTCCCGACCGAACACGGTGCCTACGACGTAAAGATCCGTCTGGACCTTCTGGACGTCGATTACCAGGTCCTGGCGCATGATCTCGACCTGGTGAAGATTAATGAGCTGGTCCAAATCGCGGGTCGTACGCATGATGTAGAGCATGGTAAGCCCCGCACCCGACATGAAGAGGAAAAAAAGGAGCGCCAGGGAGAAGATGATTCGGCGTCTCATTTATTCCGGTAGGTATATTCCTTCAGATTAATGCCTGCCCGCGTAGCCAGTTCTTTGACAGGGGTATAGTCTGCGGTGGAAGTGGGAATGAACCTGATATAGCCGAGAGACTTGAGGACGGCTTGCCCGATCGAACTCTTTTCAAGGTCCAGCAGGGCGGTGCCGATACGATCCCGTATCTCCTTCGGCACCCGGGGGCTGATGCAGAGGCCGTTGGACGGTACCCGGGGGGAACTGGCGAGGATCAGGAGTTCTTTTGCGATACGGGGGTTTTTCTTCATCAGCATCTGATAGACCGTATTCTTTGCCGCGCCGATATCGGCCCTGCCGTCGAGCACCGCCGTCACCGCATTATCGTGACTCCCGGTGAAGTAGAACTCGCCGAAGAAGGTTTCGAATGAATCGACGCCGTTTTCCTTCAGATAGGCCCGGGGGAATATGTAACCCGCCGTCGTGGCCTTTTCCACGAACGCCATCCGTTTGCCCAGCATGCCGGCCACGTCGGTGATCCCGCTGTCTCTGCGAACGAATATATGGCCGTGGTACGTCGAATTTCCGTCACTATTAACCGGCCGGGCAATCGGAATAACGCCGAGTTTCTCAATGGCAAGGGCGCCGGTAAACGAACCGAAGAAGGCACCGTCCAGCGGGACGGACTCAAACCGTTCAATAATATTGCCGTACCGGCTCAGTATATGAAGTTTAACAGGACGCCCGATCTCGTTGCTGAGGTATTCGGCCAGGGGGCGGAAACGCTCCATCTGAGCAAACACGCTGATCTCGGGGATGAGCCCGAGGGTGATTGTTTCGGGAGGGTCGTCCGCCATGGCCGGCGAAAGGCCTGCCAGAACGACGACAAGAATTGTGATAACGATACCCTGTACACGCCGTTTCGTCATGATAATCCCCTCCCGTTCAGCTTTGCTATTTGAAGTATACGGTACCGGCGATTAGAATACAAACGAGCGGTCGTTATCACTGGACTTGACCGAAAAGAAAGGAAGGTGTCTACAAAATGAGCGAAGTAATACGGGTATCGGGGATGAGTTGTCAACATTGTGTCATGCGGGTATCCAAGGCACTGAAGGAACTCGCCGGTGTTGAAGACGTTTCCGTGGATCTCGAAAGCGGTGACGTACGTATTTCCACCGGGACGCCGGAACCGTCCCGCCAGGAAATGGAGGCGGCAATTCGGAGCGCCGGGTATACGGTGGTGGAGTGAACCTCGCAGTGGCATAAAATCCGGGCCCATCCGTGGTGTTTAAAAATTGTGAATGGTGAAGGGCTTTCGGAAGGGAGAGGGTAGAAGTTAGAAGTATAGAACAACGTCTCCCTTCTCACGTCTGACTTCCAAAGCCCGCCGACCGCCAGCTTTTCTCTTTTCGCGTCTCCCGCCTTTCCCCTTGCCTATAGCCCTTTGCCTCTTGCCCGCGCCTCCGGTGCGCCGACCGCCTGCCGCGTCGTAGCTTTCGGCGAAGACTTTCGGCGAAGACGGGTGCGTATTTTTTTGATCCACGTCTCCTTTCTCGGCAAATTTTCTGCAGTGAGAGGGTAGTTTTTCCTTGACATTATCGATTGGATGAGGTAAAAATCGTTTAATGACGATAAGATTCATATCGTTTCTTCTAGTAATTCTTTTTTTCCCGGGTGCTAGTTATGCGGAAAAAAAGGGAATAAACACGAGTAAGCGGAATATCGGCGGGACGGTTGCGGTTCGGGATGCCGGGAAGGCAAGGTTACGGGACGTCCGATTCTCCACCCAGACCGGGAGAACCCGTGTCGCCGTTGCCTTCGACCGCCGGATAACGTATCGTCAGGGGCGCCTTTCCAAGCCTGACCGTGTTTTCTTTGATATCGAAAAAGCTCTGTTGCCAAAGGGTGTTAGAAATACCTACGAGGTGGATGACGGCCGTCTCCGCTCGATCCGGATCGCCCAGTTTAATACCGACACCGTCCGCGTAGTCCTCGATCTGGACCGGATAGCGCGGTATTCCGTACATGCCGAGACCGGTCGGTTATTAGTCGATCTGGTGGCGTCGGAGGCGGAAAAACGAAAGAGCGAAGTTCCATTCACCATAGTAATCGATCCGGGCCATGGTGGAGAGGACCCGGGTGCCCTCGGGCCAAACGGGACCGTCGAGAAGGACATCGTTCTCGATGTTGCGCGGAGACTGAAAAAACGGCTTGAGGCGCGAAGAGACGTGCGGGTGATACTCACCCGGGACAGGGACGTTTTCGTGCCCCTGTTGGAACGGACCCGTATCGCGAATCGGGAAAACGCCGATCTTTTCCTCTCCCTGCACGTCAATGCCATCCCCGGGCGGCGGGGACGCAGGGTTCGGGGAATAGAAACCTATCTCCTCAATTGGCGTAACAGCAAGGAGGCTGAGCGGGTCGTCGCCCGGGAAAACAAGTTCTTTGCCGAGAATCGGGGCCTCGGTGACGATTCGGTGCTTGAATTGATCCTGCAGGACCTGTCCCGGGATTATAAGAGGGACGAATCCCTCAAACTCGCCCACAGGGTTCAAGGTTCCCTGGTGGATGATTTGAGGAAGAATTACTCGGGAGTCAGGGATCTTGGGGTAAAACAAGGCCGTTTCTACGTCTTGCTGGGTGCCAAGATGCCCGCCGTACTGGCCGAAATTTCCTTTCTTACCAATCCGACCGAGGCCAAGCGGCTCGCCCGTGCGCCGTATCGGGAGGCGGTCGCCGAAGGACTTTCCCGTGGCGTTGTATCCTACCTGAGGCCTCAGCGACTGGCCCGTTACGTACCCTGAACCGGTCGAAACGGCAAGGGAGACCTGCTCGGCCGGCGGACGTTTATGACGGATAACGAGACCCGGATCACTGGAGGTACGGTCTACGACGGAACCGGGGCGCCTCCCCGCTGCGCGGATGTGGTATTACGGGACGGTCGGGTACAGGCCGTAGGAGACCTGCCTTCCACGGGATCTTCACGGGTTCGGGTGATAGACGCGGCCGGTTTGGCGGTCTGCCCGGGATTTATCGATATTCACTCCCACTCCGAGTTTACCTACCTGGCCGATCCGGGTGCCACGGGGAAGGTGCGCCAGGGGGTGACGACGGAAATTATCGGCAATTGCGGACTTGCCGGCGGCCCTCTGAAGGGTGCGTACCGGGAGCACCGCCAGGCGGACCTGGACGAATACGGCATCGGCGACGACTGGGGTGGGCTCGGAGAGTTCCTCGACCTCCTTGAGGCACGTCGTCCCGTGGTTAATATCGCGACGCTGGCGGGTCACGGAAATATCCGGGGGGCGGTCGTCGGGATGGGCCGGGGGCCTGTCTCGGAGGCCGATCTCAACGCTATGCAGAGGCTTCTTGCGGAATCCATGGACGAGGGCGCCTTTGGCTTGAGCGCGGGACTCATCTATCCTCCGGGAGTGTTCTCGGATCGACGGGAACTCCAGGCTCTGGCCCGGGTCACGGGACGTTGCAGGGCCATTTTCGCCTTCCATATGCGCAGTGAAGCAGACGAACTGTGTTCAGCGGTCGATGAGGTCCTGGGCGTGGGCGCGGCCTCCGGCAGCCATGTACATATATCCCATCTGAAGACGGCAGGACGGAAAAACTGGAGCAAACTCCCCCGGGTGATCGATGCAATCGCAAGGGCGCGCTCCCGCGGTATTGACGTAACGGCGGACCGTTATCCCTACACGGCCTCGGCAACGGATCTGGATACCGTTTTGCCGGCGGAGACGTTCGACGGGGGGCGCGGAAAAGGCCTCGAAAGGCTCCGCGAACCCCGGTACCGGGCCCGGCTCATTGCTGATCTGGAGGCCGAAACCGAAGGAGATCAGTGGGAAAGAATCGTGGTCAGTTCCGTGGGAAACCCGGATTACGCCTGGGCCGAAGGGCTTGCCCTGAACACCGTTGCCGAACGCTTGAAAAAATCCCCGGCCGAGGCGGCCGTCATACTGATCGATGCGGACGAGGCACGTACCCAGGCTGTGTTTCATACCATGAGCGAAGAAAACATGGCGACCATACTGCGCCTCCCCTATGTCGGTATCGGGTCGGATTCCGCGACACGTGACGTGGCGGGTCCGACGGCCCGGGGAAAACCCCACCCGCGGGGGTTCGGCACGTTTCCGGCGGTTCTGGGGGGCCTTGTTCGAGAACGGGGGCTCTTTTCGCTCGAAGAAGCGATTCGGAAGATGACCGGATTAAATGCGGAGACCGTGGGTCTTACGGACCGGGGGCGGCTCGTTGAGGGGGCCGCCGCGGACGTGGTGGTGTTTGATCCGGAACGGGTCCGTGACCGGGCCGATTACCGCAATCCCTTTCGTGCGCCGGAGGGGATTGTGCACGTATGGGTAAACGGCGTCGCTGCCATTCGGGACGGGGAACCCACCGGCGAACGTTCCGGCGCCATCATCCGGCGAAGAGGCAGGGTGTAATTTCTTTATCCGCCACCATTGGTATCCAAAATAGCGTATTCGTAACGATTGGATTGCTGATTTCATTATCGGTTTCGGATTCAAACGGGTTTTTTCGGGATGAGGCTCATCTTTGCCCGTACATCGGGTTGGCCCGTGCATCGGGTTTGATTGAACAACGAGTTTCTTCATCTTCTTTGCCCGCCCAAGGAAGACGAACCAGAAGTCGAAGCTTGCAAAGAGTCGACCCGACAAAGGGCGCCCCCGGTATCAGAAAGCAGAAGCCAGAAGTCAGAAGTCAGAAAACGGCGGGAATGCCCTGTGTTCGCCGAAGGAGGGCTCGGCCTCGTGCAAGGGGGAACGAAGGAAGAAAAATCTATTTAGGACAAGAGTGATCCGCCACGTTGGGAAACGCGGTGGAATTTGCGGGTTAGTCGTCCCCTGCGTTTGAACCGTGGAGGGAGTCCATGATCTTGGACTTGAGGGCCATGAATTCCGCGTCGTCGATGATACCGCTTTCTTTCAGGCGGGCCAGTCGTTCAAGGCTGTTGAGGCTGTCGAGCCGCGTGTCTTCACCGCGTAATTTATCCAGCAGAAACTTGTTCTGATCAATAAGCTGAGCGCGCTTGAACGCGTTACCGACGGTAACAAGAAGCTCCTCGAGGCGAAACGGTTTCGTGACATAGTCGTAAGCCCCTTCCTTTACGGCTTCCAGCGCCGACTGCAGCGTCGCGTATGCTGTAATAATCACGACCGAGGTATCGGGATCGAGTGACAGAGAGCGTTTGAGGATTTCCAGTCCGTCGGCCCCGGGCATTTTCAGATCGGTGATAATCAGGTGATACCTGCCTTTGAGGATTTTCGTAAGTGCGTCGGTGCCGTCCTCGGCGGAATCTACGGCAAACCCTTCCCGGGAGATGATGTCACTCACCACCTCGCGGACGCTTTCATCGTCGTCGGCAACAAGAATCTTGAAGTCGTGTTTTTCCATAATTCGCTCCTTCGGTTGCGGCAGGTGGACGCTTTTCAGCCTTACCCCAACGGGTTAAAACGTTTAAACCAGACCCAAGTATAGCAAAAGACCGCAGCTCTGTCACCACGGCCAGTGGCGGTGAATGGGCCGCGAAGCCGGAAGCGGGTTAATTTTTTATGGGTCTTCGTGGAAGAGTGTGGGTCATTTCAGAACTCTTTGAGTGACGACGT
>CAYYSS010000047.1:0-12472 GCA_964474325.1 uncultured Nitrospirota bacterium | reverse complement strand
GACGGAGGCGATAGGCGGGGGGTGAAGAATAAGGTTCGGGGTTAACGGCCGTGAATGGTGAACTGTGAATTGTGAAGGGAAGGTACTAAGGCACAAAGGTTCGGAAAAACGTCTCCCTTCTCCCTTCTCCCTTCTCCCGTCTTCCTTCTGGTTTCCGGCACGGCTTGTCCGCGGGGGGTTAAAGCTCCCTCGTTTTTCGCCGAAAAAAGAAATTGAACAGTAATCGTTTGAAGGGAGGCGTCCGTGGGATCAAGAGCCGTTGTTCGTTCTATATGTCTGGTGTTTTGGCCGGCACTACTCGTGCCCGGTACGGGGTGTCAAAATGACCGGGACCTTCCCCGTATCGAATTGACGCCCTCGCAAGAGGCGGCGGCGCCCGGCGAACAGGAGTTCGGGGAAACCCTCCGGGTTGCCGTGGGAGGCATGATAACGCCGAAAGAAGGTTTCGCCTATTATCGACGGTTTCTCGATTATCTGGAAGCGAAAACCGCAATACCGGTGGAGTATGTGGACCGGAGCGATTACGCGGAAATAAACCGTCTGATCGAAGCCGGTGAAGTCGACGTGGGATTTGTCTGCGGCGGTCCGTATGTCGTCGGCCACAAGAAGTTCGGCATGGAACTCCTCGCCGCTCCCGTTGCCTATGGCGCGCCCGTCTACTACTCCTATATCATCGTGCCCAAAAAAAGCCCGGCCGTACGGTTGGAAGATCTGCGGGGTACGAGGTTCGCCTTTGCCGATCCGTTGTCGAACTCAGGAAAGCTGGTCCCCACGTACATGCTTGCCCGCATGGGCGAGACCCCCGAGTCGTTTTTCAAAGAGACCGTCTTTACTTATGGTCACGATAAATCCATCAAGGCCGTGGCCGAAGGACTGGTCGACGGCGCCGCCGTGGACAGCCTGATCTGGGAATACGCCAATAAGACGAATCCCCGTTATACACGGGAGACAAGGGTGCTTATTAAGTCTCCGCCCTACGGCACCCCGCCCGTAGTAGCCCGGCCGGGCCTCGATCCCGAGTGGAAAAAGAAGGTCCGAGACGCGCTCCTTTCAGCTCACGAGGACCCCGTGGGCCGGGAAATCCTCAACGGCATGATGATAGAACGATTTATTGAGATCGACGACAGCGCTTACGACTCGATCCGGGAAATGAAAGAGTGGGTTGCCCGAACGGCAAAGGAAAAGGGGAGTTCCGACAAATGAAGCTTTCCCTCCAGACCCGTTTTCTCCTCCTGAGCGGATTCCTGATCGCACTTGTGGGGGTCGCCGCCGCTGTCCTCGTGGAACGGGGCATGACCCGTGAGCTTCTTGAGGAACTCACGAAAAAGACGTACTTCATGGGGCAGTACCTGAAAGATACAGCCGAGCGCAAAATGCTGGTTGACGATTTCTTCGGCCTGAAGACCGTTTTGCGGGACCTCCTCCATGCCGAAGAGGAGCTCAGGTACGCCGTGGTTGTGGATCGGCGAGGCGAGGTGGTCGCGCACACGTTTCCCGGCCGCCTGCCCGCGGGCCTCCTCGAAGCCCACATCCTGCAACCCGGCGAATCGAAGGATATCCGTACGTTTGCGTCGGACGAAGGGCGTATCCTGGACCTGGCCCTCCCCCTCATGGACGGAGAGCTGGGGTTTCTGCGACTCGGCGTGTCCGATCAACATATGATGGCCCGGGTCCGCGGAATGAGAAACACCCTGGTTGCGCTTTTCGTCGCCTTTCTCCTGGGCGGAGGCCTGCTCGTCGTTTTCTCCGTAAGCCGCATAACCCGGCCGCTGCGGGATCTGGTAAACGTCGCCGGCGGAATCGGGAAGGGCGACCTGGGACTCCGGGCCCGGTCCGAGGGCGGCACGGAAATCGAGGAACTTGCCGGTGTTATGAATCGCATGGCGGAAAGCCTGTCGTCGACTCTTGTGAGTCGCGATCACCTCGACGGTATCATCGGCGCCATGGGGGAGGCCCTTATCGTCGCCGACCAGCGGGGAACGATACGGACGGCCAACCCGGCGGTTTCGTCTCTCCTGGGCCGGGAAGATGAGGATCTCACCGGTCTCTCCCTTTCAATACTCCGGGGGGATGCGGGCGGACCGGTTCCGGAATTCTTTACGGAGACGGTATCGGAAAACAGAGGGCTCCGGAACAGGGAAGACTACTTCGTGCGGTCCGACGGGAAGACGATTACGGTGATCGTATCGGTCGATATACTGGCCGGAACCGCGGCCGATAACAGCACGTATGTGATTGTGGCCCGGGACTATCGGGAATTGAAAGAGGCGGAAACGGAACTCCGGCGCTCCCACGAGTTTACCCGGGGTGTCCTCGACAGTATTCGGGATGCCATCTGTATCATCGACGTGGATACGTTCGCGATTGTGGGCGCCAATCAGGCGTTTCTCGACGAGTACTCGCTGACGGCCGAAGACGTTGCCGGAAAGACCTGCTACGAGGTGACCCATCGGCTGGGAAGCCCCTGCAACACCCCCGAGCACCACTGCCCGATTGTAGCGGGCGACTACGAGCGGCCCGCCGTGGTGGAACATGTTCATTCCGACCGGAACGGCGAGAAACGTTACGAGGAAATCTCCGTAGCCCCCATACGGGACGACGGCGGGCGGGTGTATCAGGTTGTCCACCTGGCCCGGGATACGACCGAACGGCGCCTGGCGGAAGAAGAACTCACAAAAAAGCACAAGGAATTAAAGGAACTCTTTGCAAAGGTGGAAACGGCGAAACGGGAGTGGGAGCGCACGATGGACTGCATCGGCGATATGATCCTGCTTACCGATACCGAGGGGAGGGTACGGCGGTACAACGAGGCGGCCCGGGTGTTTGCCGGTGCCGACCACGGGGACCTGCTGGGAGTGTCGTGGAAGGCGGTATTCGGTGACGTGGAGGAAGATCTGGTCCCTGCCGAAGGGGAGCGTACGGAATATTTTCACGAATCCAGCGGACGCTGGTTTCTCCTGGGAAGGTACGGCGTTACCGACGCCGAGGGGACCCGGACCGGAAGTGTTATTACGGCCCACGACTTTACCGATCGACGCCGGATGGCCGCGGAACTCGAGACGAAGAACCGGGAAATAGAGGAACACAGCAATTCCCTTAAGACCGCCCTTGAAAAGATCAGCGGCCTGATCGTGGCGGTGGCGGATAAGGGGGATTTTGCGATTCGCTACAACAACCCGAATCTCGCGATATGTCACGAGGAGAAACAATGCGACAATACCGAGTGCCCCTGTTACAGTACCGAACCGGAACGGTGCTGGCACAGGGCAGGTACGTTCTGCCAAGGAGAGGTGCAGGGGTCCTTCGCCAAGAAAATAGGCGACTGCCGGCAATGCATTGTCTATAGGAAGGCCGCCAGCGATCCGGAATATCAGATCGGCGAGCAGTTTAACGACATGATGTTTATATTGGAATCCAAGAACATGGAACTTCAGGATGCGTACAATCAACTCAAGGCCGCCCAATCCCACCTGCTCCAGCAGGAAAAAATGGCCTCCATCGGCCAATTGGCCGCCGGGGTGGCCCACGAAATCAACAACCCGATGGGATTTATCGGCAGTAATCTGGCGACCCTCGGTAAGTATGTCTCCCGGCTTGAAGATTTCATCAAGGTCCAGACCGAGGTCCTGGATACCCTTGTCGATGGAGACGTGTCCGAGAAACTTCGGGCGCGGCGGAAGGCATTGAAAATAGATTACGTCCTCGACGACGTGAAGGCCCTTATCGACGAGTCCCTCGAGGGTGCCGACCGGGTAAAGGCAATCGTTCAGAACCTGAAGAGTTTCTCTCGGGTGGACCAGGCGGAACGGAAGTACGCGAACCTGAACGAGTGTCTGGAGAGTACGTTGAACGTGGTGTGGAACGAGATCAAGTACAAGGCCACGGTGCGAAAAGAGTACGGGGACATTCCGGCGATACCGTGCTACCCCCAACAGCTCAACCAAGTGTTCATGAACCTGCTCGTCAACGCGGCCCACGCCATTGAAAAGCAGGGAGAGATCACGATACGAACGTTTAACGGCGGAAACACCGTGAAGGTGGCGGTGTCCGATACGGGGACCGGCATCCCAGCGGACAAGATAGACCGCATTTTCGAACCCTTCTTTACCACAAAGGAGGTGGGCACGGGTACGGGCCTCGGCCTCAGCATCTCCTACGATATCGTGAAGAAACACAACGGGACGATCGACGTGGAGAGCGAACCCGGGAAGGGAACGACGTTTACGGTGAGTATTCCCATAAGAAACGAGGAAGAAGATGGATGATTTCCCGAAAATCGTTTGTGTCGACGATGAAGAAAACGTGCTTAAATCCCTGGAGAGGGCCTTTCTCGACGAAGACGTCGATCTGATTACGGCAAACGGGGGAGAGGCCGGACTCGAGGCGATCGAGGAAAACGCCCCGGTGGAGATCGTGATCTCCGACTACCGGATGCCCGGTATGAACGGCGTGGATTTCTTGAGAGAAGTTTATGCCCGCTGGCCCGACACCGTCCGCATCGTACTCTCCGGGTATGCCGATACGGCGGCGATTGTGGAGGCGATCAACGAAGGCCACATCTATAAGTTCATTCCGAAACCCTGGAACGACGACGAACTCCGGGTTACCATCGGCAACGCCCTGGAACGCTTCGCGCTGAAAAAAAGGAATAAGGAACTGCTGGAGGAACTCCAGGGGAAAAACGCGGAACTCACCGCCCTCAACCAGAATCTGGAAGACCTGGTCGCGGCCCGAACGGCGGAACTCACGTTCCAGAATCGTGTTCTCACCCGGGCCCAGAATATTCTGAACGCCTTGCCGGCGGGTGTCGTCGGTGTGGACCTCGAGGGTATGGTGGTTCAGTGCAACGAGCTGGGCCGGGAATTGTTTTGTAACGGCGATGGGGATATCCTCGGTCTGGACCGCCGGTCGGCCCTGCCCGCGGATCTGAACGAATTCATAGACGGCATACGGGACGGTACGCGACCCCGGACCCGCCTTAATCTGGCCGGCCAGGTCCTGGACGTCCACGGGGCCTTTATGAGTAACGATGATGGGCAGGAAGGGATTATCGTGGTTTGTAACCGGCAGTACGGCGGGGAGCCCGGCTCGGGTTCCGGTACCGGGGAGGAATGACGATGGCGGAAGACGTCCTTACCGATCAGACTGCTATGACCACCGTGAAGATCCTCTGCGTGGACGACGAGGAGAATATCCTGCGGGCCCTTAAACGGGTATTCGTCGAGGAGGATTACGATGTCTACACCGCCACGTCCGGCGAAGAGGGCCTGGCCCTGCTCAAGGAAAACCCCGATATGGGCGTTATTATCTCCGACCAGCGGATGCCGGGGCTTACCGGGGTTGATTTCCTGCAACGGTCCCGGGCGATAGCGCCGGACGCGGTCCGCATCGTTCTTACCGGATACGCGGACGTGGAGGCGGCCGTCGAGGCTATAAACCGCGGGGGGGCGTATCGATACCTGCAGAAACCCTGGAAAGACGAGGAACTCCTCCAGACCGTAGGGGAGGCCGTCAATCTCTTCCAGCTCGTTCGGGAAAACGAGCGGCTCACCGAGATCGTGAGTCGGCAGAACGAGGAATTGAAAAACTGGAACGCACAGCTGGAACTCTATGTCCAGGAACAGACCATGGAACTTCAGCGGAAGAGCGATCACCTGGCGGAGCTTAATAAACGTCTCAAAGGCAACTTCAAACAGAGTATCATGGCGTTTTCGGGACTTCTTGAACTCCGGGACGTGGGATCACGGAGCCACGCCCGGAACGTTACCGATCTTGCGGTACGGGTCGCACGGGCGATGCACGTTCCGTCGGAGAGCATGGACGCCCTCGCGGCGGGCGCCGTACTCCATGACATCGGGAAGATCGGGATCCCGGACGTTACCCTTCAGAAAGACGTGGAATCCCTGTCGGACGAAGAGTTGAAAGAGTACCGACTCCATCCGATCCGGGGGCAGACCGCCATAGATTCCATCGAAGATCTACGTCCCGCAGGGGTCCTCATCCGCCACCACCACGAACGGTTCGACGGCAAGGGTTTTCCCGACGGTCTCAAGGGCGACGAGATACCCCTGGGCGCCCGTATTATCGGACTCGCTGATTTTGCAGACCGCCGGATCAGAAAGACGACGGGTGCCGACCCCATCGAGACGGTTATAGCCGAAATCTCCGCTCAGGCCGGCAAGGCCTTCGACCCGGCAGTATGTACCGCGGCGATAACGCCCGTTCGGGAGCAGTTCGCCCGGAATCTCCCCCGCCGGGACATGGTGGAGATGGAGCTTGAGCCGGACAAACTCGACGTGGGCATGGTGATTTCCCGGGACGTGCGAAGCGGCACGGGGCTTCTGCTCCTAAGCAAAGGAATGAAGATCAACGAAAAGAATCTCCAGGCCCTGAAACGATACGCTCGGCTCGACCCTTCGCGGAAAGGGGTTTTCGTCTTCGTGGAGAGGTGACCCGTGATTGATTTCGACGAAACGACCGGCAAGATGATCATTAAGCTGGTCTACTACGGTCCGGCCCTTTCAGGCAAGACCACCAACCTCCTTCGGCTCCACGACCTTCTGTGCGAAGAGGGGCGGGGGGACCTCATGATGCTCGATACGAAAGACGACCGTACGATCTATTACGATCTGCTCCCCCTGTTCGTAGAAAGCCCCGGCGGACTGCGCCTGAAGGTAAAGGTCTTTACGGTTCCCGGCCAGGTCCGTCACGACGCCACCCGCAAAGCGGTCCTCCAGCGGGCCGACGGGGTTGCCTTTATTGCGGACTCGCAGTATGCGGAGGCCACGAATAACCGAGAAAGTTTCGCGAATCTCGAAGAAAACCTCAGGATCGTCGGTCTGGACCTGGAACGTCTTCCCATAGTGGTACAGTTTAATAAACGGGATCTCAACGGCGTCGTCCCGGAAGAGGAGATACGGAAACGGTGGGAACCCTCGGGTATCCCCGTGGTCATGGCCTCCGCGCTTGAGGGCTGGGGTGTGGTGGAGACGTTCAAGATTCTTCTCGATCGTACCTACACGGCCCTGGACAGGTACTACCGACTGAACGACCGTTACGGCCTTGAAAAGAAGGCCTTTATCGAGCCCCTGATTCGTACCCGGGCGAAAACCGCGGTAGGGGGAGGTCCTTTGTGAGCGAACGGCTTCAGACCGAAGACTCAACCCAGGAGCTCGGTTACGTCGTAGGGGCCGAAGCCGATGTGGCCGCGATCCTCACGGCTCGGGACATGGAACCCGTACTCAAGGCCGTGGTAGGGGGAGCGGTGAGCGGCGCCCAGGTCGTTGATCGGGACGGAAAGGTCCTGGCGACCTGGGGAGCGGTCGGGTCCGGGACGGAAACGGTCCGGAAAAAACTTTTTCTTGAAGGCGAACCGGCGGCGGAGATCGTTCTGGTCGGCACGGACGGATTGGTCCAGTCTGCAGACGAGTCCAAGGGGGAAGTCGCCCGGGCGGCCCTCCAGGCCATGCTCAACAACAGCCTCAAGCGGGTCCTGACTACTGAAATTCACACCCGGGTCGTCCGCTCTTCCTACGACGAACTCGTGGAAGCCAATCGTCGCCTCACGGCGTCGGAGGCCCGGTACCGGGAACTGGCCGAGACACTGGATCGCAAACTGGATGAACGGACCCGTGAGCTCGAGACGGCGTACGCCCGGATGCTTCAGCGGGAAAAGATGGCCGCGGTGGGTCAGCTTGCCGCCGGGGTAGCCCACGAGATCAACAATCCTCTCGGGTTTATCGCGAGCAACCTTGCGACCTTCGGCCGATACGCTGAACGTGTGGAGACCGTCCTCCGGTGGTACCGCACAGCCCTGGAAGAAAACCTGGACCACGAGAAGATCATAGACGAAGGGGCGGCCGAGTGGCGTCGCAATAAGATCGATTTCGTACTTCAGGACACGAAGGAACTTCTTCGGCAGTCCGCCGAGGGGACGGAGCGGGTCAAGAAGATAGTGTCGGATCTGAAAGGGTTTTCCCACGTGGACGACACAAGTACCGACAGGGCGGTTGTAAACGAAGAGATCGAACGCGTACTCAGAGTCCTGGCCCCTCAGCTCCCTCCGGACGCCGAGATAGAACTCCGGCTCGGCGACGTTCCGGAACTTCCGTTGAATCCCGCGCTCCTCGGGCAGGTTCTCGTTAACCTCATCATGAATGCCGTCGACCAGACCGGTAACGGCCTGCGCCTGATCCTGGAAACAACTCTCGTCGGCGACAATGTACGCATCGTTGTGCAAGACAACGGCCCGGGGATTCCCGAAGAAAACCGCACCCGGGTTTTCGAGCCGTTTTTCACCACGAAAGAAGTGGGAGCGGGTACCGGCATGGGCCTTGCCGTGGCACACGACATCGTGACCGGTGCGGGCGGCGCGATCCACGTGGAATCGGCGCCGGATACCGGGGCCCGATTTGTTCTGCATCTGCCGGCGATCGGGGACTGCCATGGCTAAATACGCGGAACTCTTCACCGGCGGCAGGGTCGTTGCGGAACAGCCCCGAAAATCGATTTCCTCGGAAAGCGCCCCGACGGCCGGCGACGCGGCTGTCTACACGGTCCTTTTCGTCGACGACGAGGAAGGGATACTGCACGCCCTGAGGCGGGTGTTTATCGAAGAAAATTACAACATTCTCACCGCGGATTCCGCTGAGGAGGCCCTGGAGATCATGGCGTCCTCCACGGTGCATCTCGTCGTCTCGGATCACCGTATGCCCGGTATGACCGGGGCGGAACTCCTTCGGCGGATAAAGGAACGCTGGCCCGATACGATCCGCATCATGCTCACCGGATACGCCGACGTCCAATCGATTATGGGCGCGGTGAACGAAGGGGCCGTCTATAAGTTCATAACGAAACCGTGGAACGACGAAGATCTCCGCCTGACCGTGAGTCTGGCGTTCCAGCAGTACGCGCTCGTCAAGGAGAACCGTCGGCTGAAGGAAGTAACAAAGAAACAGGAAGCGAAGATAAAGAACTACTCGGCCCTCTTCGACGAAGACCGGGGTGTGTTCGGAAGTATCCTCGTTCAGGAAGGACTGCTGAGCGAAGAGGACCTGGCCCGCGCCCGGAGGGAGGCCCTGCCCGACGAGGTGCTCAGCGAGACCCTGGACCGCCTCGGGCTCGTGAGTGCAAGAAAGGGCGCGGAGGTTATCGGCAAGCACCTTAAGGTGGACATGGTCGATCTCAGAGAGATGCAGGTACACCAAAGTGTCGCCGGTTTATTGCCGCGGGACCTTTGCGAGAAAAACCGGATTCTTCCCATCAAGATAGACGAACGTCAGATCACGCTGGCCATGGCCGATCCGTCGGATATATTCAAGTGCGACAACATTGCCATGATGACCGGCCTCAAGGTAGTGCCGTGCATCGCGCCGGCCGGGGATATTACGGCGGCCCTGACAAGAATATACGGCGGCTCCGGTCTTTTGCCGGGCGGTGAGTTCGACGATCTGGACGGGATCGAGCCACTGGACGAGATCGACATTATCATCGAAGAGGACGAACAGGAAGTCAATGTTCAGGAGTTGATCGGCTCCTCCGGTGTTCCGCCCATCATACGTATCGTAAACGCAATCATTTCAGAGGCGATTCGTTATAAGGCGAGCGATATCCACGTGGAACCGAAGACGAAATGTACGGTTGTTCGCTACCGGATCGACGGGATGCTCACAAGCAAGATCCGCATTCCCCCGGCCCTGCATCCGGCTATCGTATCGCGGATCAAGATACTTTCCAAGATGGATATCGCGGAGCGGCGCAAACCCCAGGACGGCCGGCTCACGGTCCAGTCCGGCACCCGCACGGTGGATATCAGGGTATCTACAATGCCTACGATCAACGGCGAAAAGATCGTCATGCGGATTCTCGACAAGACCGCGGCCATCAAACGCCTGGATGAACTCGGTGTGGCGGAACGGGACCTGGACAAAATCACCGCGGTGACCCGCAGACCCCAGGGAATCATTATTTCAACGGGTCCCACCGGGAGCGGCAAGACGACCATGCTGTATTCGATCCTCGAGGCAATGCTGAACAACAGCAAGAACTTCGAGACTATTGAAGAGCCGGTGGAATACTTCCTCGAGGACGCAACCCAGGTAGCGGTCCACGAAAAGATCGGACTGTCGTTTGCCTCAGTGCTTCGCTCAACCCTCCGCCAGGATCCAGACGTGATCCTCGTGGGCGAGGTGCGGGACCGGGAGACGGCCGATGTGGCCTTCAAAGCAGCTCTCACCGGACACATGGTGCTGACCACGCTTCATACGAACAGTTCAGTCGCCAGCATCACCCGCCTTATCGATATGGGGGTCAAACCCTATCTCATCGCGTCGGCCCTTGAGTGTGTGCTGGCCCAGCTCCTGGTGCGGACCATCTGTCCCGAATGCAGGAAGGAGGCGGAACCCGACCCTGCGACGCTCGATTACCTCGGCCTGGCGGCGGACCAGATCGGAGACCGGGTATTTATCGGCACGGGGTGTTCCCGGTGCAACGATACGGGATATCTGGGCCGCACGGGCATTTTCGAGATATTCATGATGAACGACGATTTCCGCCATCTGATAAGCAGTAACTATAAAGAAGGCGAGCTGTTGGACCTGGCCCGGGCGGGGGGGATGCGTACCCTTGTTGAGGACGGTGTGGAGAAGGTACGCGCAGGCATAACGACCCTGGACGAACTTATCCGGGTTATCGGTACACAGAGCCGGTACGAACGCCAATGTTCGGGGTGCGACCGCATGATCGACGCCAAGCACGTGTACTGCCCCTATTGCGGGGCCCGGGAACACGATGTGTGCGGGGAGTGTAAAACGCCCCTTGAAAACGACTGGAACCTCTGCCCCGCCTGCGGCACACGGCGAGAAAACAGGGCACGGGAAAAGGAGGTATGAGATGAACAACACGGTACTGCTTGTCGACGACGAGGCGAATGTGCTTTCGGCACTCACCAGGGCCCTGGTGGACGAAGAGTGCGACGTACTCACCGCCCCCGGCGGCGAGCAGGCACTCAAACTGCTCGCCGAACATCCGGTGAAGGTTGTTGTATCGGATGAACGCATGCCCGGGATGTCGGGCTCGGAGTTTCTCGAAATCGTGCGGACGCGCTACCCCCATACGGTAAGAATCATGCTCACCGGGCATGCCAGTATCGAGGCGGCAATGCGGGCGGTAAACAGCGGCGAGATATACCGTTTTTTCACTAAACCGTGGAACGACGTGGAGATCCAGCTGTCGATCCGTTCGGCGCTGGATAAATTCAACCTGGAAGAAGTAAACCGCCGTCTGCTGGCCACCGTTCGGCGCCAGGCCGTGGAGCGCAAGCTCCTGGAGAAACGTTATCCCGGCATTACCCAGTTGGAGAAGGACAGTGAAGGTTTCGTGATCCTTCCGGAAATCCCGGAGGAGGAGTATGCGGACATCGTTGCCGAGTGTGAGCAGGTTCACAGCGGCTGATCGGGCACACCATTGCTTTCCGGTACCCCGCAAAGAGTTTTCGGTACCCTGCAAAGAGAGTAGAGACTATGGAGCGACATGAACTTGAAACCATACTCGACGGTCTTAAGGATCTGCCCACTCTTCCCGCCTCGTTAGTCGAGGTCAACCGGATGCTCGCCGACACCGGCGCTACGGTGGACGAGGTGGGCGAGGTGATCGCGTATGATCCATCTCTGACGGCCCGGCTCCTGCGGGTGGCGAATTCCAGTTTCTACGGTCTCTCCCAGCAGGTTGACACCGTGGCGCGGGCCGTGACGGTGCTCGGGTTCTCTACGGTGCGTAACCTTGCCCTGACCGTCGCGGTGCAGGAGAGTTTCGGAGGGACCGTGGAAGGGATTGACCTTCGAGGACTGTGGCACCACAGCCTCGGTTGTGGGACCGCGTCACGGGAACTGGCCCGGGTCGGGGGACCGAAGCTTCAGGAAAAGGCCTATGTCTGCGGGATCCTGCACGATATCGGGATTCTTGCGGTGGCCCGGTGTTTTCCTGAAGAATGCAAGGAGATTCTATCCCGGTGCCACGCGGGTGAGATGAGGCCGCTACGCACGGTCGAGAAGGAGGTCCTGGGGTTTTCCCATCCGGAGATAGGCGCCCTCATGGTCGAGCGGTGGCGCTTCCCGGCCGAGTATGTGTCGGCGATCCATTGCCACCACGACTGTCCGGATACGCAGGCCGATGAAGGCCGTGGCGACGCCCTGCTGACCCACAGCGTCCGGGCCGGAAACAGTGTGGCGAAAACGCTGAAACTCGGCGCGAGTATCGATCCGGAGTCCGCGACCGTGGAACCATTGATCTGGGAAAATCTGGGGATACGCAAAGAAGACCTGAAGGACGTCCTCCGCCGGATCGAGGCGGAATACCGGGAAGCCGTTGATTCATTCGGGATGTAGGGTGCCGGCGGAAGTCGGCAGGATCATCCTTACAGTTGCATAAAAAATACGCTTAAGACCCTGGAAAGGATTCCGGCAGATAGATTGAC
>CAYYSS010000046.1:0-12528 GCA_964474325.1 uncultured Nitrospirota bacterium | reverse complement strand
AGGGCTCGTCCATCATGATGAGTTTCGGGCCCGCCATGAGTGCCCGACCGATCGCAAGCATCTGCTGTTCCCCGCCCGAGAGGGTCCCGGCCAGTTGTTCCTGCCGCTCCCGGAGCCGGGGAAAGAGGTCGTAGATACGCTGAAGCTCCCGCTCGACCGCCTCCATGTTTTCCCTCCGGTAACGGACGTAGCCGCCGATCACCAGGTTCTCCCGTACGGACATGGGGGCGAAGACCTGACGGCCTTCGGGGACCAGGGAACAGCCGCGGAAGACGATTTTCTCCGGTGCAACGCCGCCGACCGGTTCGCCGTCGAATATCACCTCTCCGCCCGAGGGCGCGATGAGCCCGGCGATGGTTTTAAGAAGCGTGGTTTTGCCCGCCCCGTTTGCGCCGATGATCGTGACGATCTCGCCCGGGGCCACGTGCATGGAGACCTTCCGGAGGACCTTGATCCTGCCGTAGCCGGATTCCAGGTTGCGTATCCTAAGCATCGTCGTCCCCTAGGTAGACGCGGATTACGTCGTCGTTTTTCTGGATGGCAAGGGGCTCATCTTCTGCGATCTTCCGGCCGTAACTCAGCACCAGGATCTCGTCGGATATGTTCATGACGAGGGAGACGTCGTGCTCCACGATCAATACCGTAATCCCCCGCTCCCGGATCTTGCCGATCATGCGGCCCACGTCGGCGGTCTCCCGCATATTGAGTCCCGCGGCCGGCTCGTCGAGGAGAAGGAGCGTGGGTTCGAGAGCAAGGGCCCGGGCCAGCTCCACGGTTCTCTGCTGGCCGTAGGCAAGGTCCGTGGCATCCACCTCCGCGAGATCGGCGATCCCGAGAAAGTCCATGAGTTCCCTGCAACGTTCAGCCGCGGTCCGCTGTTCCCTCCGGGTCCAGGGGAGACGGAGCATGGCCGACCCGATTCCCGCTTTTCCGTGGACGTGGGCGCCCACCATGATATTTTCAAGGGCTGTCATGCCGGGAAAGAGGCGGATATGCTGAAACGTCCGGGCGATACCGCGACGGGCAACCTGGTGGGGCCTCAATCCGGTTATCGCCGTACCCCGGAAGTCGATCGCCCCCTGGTCGGCGGGAAAGGAACCCGCGATAAGGTTAAAGAGAGTTGTCTTCCCCGCGCCGTTCGGGCCGATCACCGCCTTTATCGCGCCCTGATCGACGGAAAAGGAGACGTCGTCCACGGCGGTGAGCCCGCCGAAACGTTTTGTCAGGCCCCGGACTTCAAGAAGCGGCATCCCGCGCCTCCTCCGTCTTCGGGGGTTTCCGCCCCGCGCGGAATACCGTCCGGCCGATGATGCCGTTTGGCAGAAAGAGCATGATAATGATGAGGATTACGCCGAAGACCGCATCGTCGAAGCTTCCGAAATATCCCCTGAGGGAGAGGAAATTAAGGACCGCACCCATGGTGAGGGCCCCCCAGAGGTTGGCCATGCCGCCGACGGCCACGATGGCCACGTAGCGGATGGATTTCATCACCGAGGCCTCGGACGGTCCGATCCCCCCGTTATAGTGCGTGAGGAATATTCCGGCAAGAGCGGCGAACGCGGCGCTCAGTACGAAGGTACGGAGTTTGAGTCCCGCTGTGTCAACCCCCATGGCCTCCGCCGCGTCTTCCGCGCCGTGAATGGCCCGGAGGGCCCGTCCGACCCGGGAGTCAACCAGGTTCAGTAGTCCCCAGAGACCAAGCAGGACCAGCGACCAGGCGATGTAGTAGTTCGAGACCCGGGCCGAAAGGCTCCCGCTGATTTCAAGCCCCGCAGTGAGGGCGAAGGCGGGCACTTCGGATATCCCGTCGGCCTCGCCGAAGGCGGCGGTACCGAGGGCTACCCGGTAGACGATAATACCGAATCCCAGGGTGGCCATGGCCAGATAATGCCCCTTGAGCCGGAGCACCGGCCCCCCGATAAGGTACGCGATCACCACCGCGGTTGAAACCGCGACGATCCCGGCGACCCAGGGATGGACCGAGAGGAGTTCGCCCCCGTAGAGGTCCTCCCGGAGTGTGAGGAACTTGAGGGATGTCAGGATTTTCACGACAGCGTTTTCGCTATGGGGGCTCAGGTCGACCGTTGTGAGAAATGCAGACAGATACCCGCCGATGGCGAAAAACCCCGCGTGTCCGAGCGAGATCTGGCCCGCGTACCCCATGACCAGGCAGAGCCCCAGGATCACCAGACAGTAATACCCGGCCATGGTGAGCTGGGTGAGATAGAACGAGGTATCCGTTATCCGGGTTGCTACCTGAACCAGCACCACCAGGAGTGCCAGGCCGAGTATGGCGCCGTTGTTGCCCCGGCTCATCAGAATTCCTTGAGCCGCGCTTCGTCGGCACTGCCGAAAAGCCCGCTTGGCCGGACGAAGAGGACGGCAAGGAGGATTGCGATTGCGATGGCGTCCTTATAGGCCGTGGGCAGGATCCAGATGCTGAACGACTCGAGCGCCCCGAGGATGATACCGGCCGCCACCGCACCCATGGAATTGCCCAGGCCCCCGAGAATCGCCACGGTGAAACCCTTGATGGCAAGACCGGTGCCGCTGTCGTACTGGACGTAGGTGATCGGCGAGATTACGCATCCGGCAAGGGCCCCGATACCGGCGCTCAGGACGAACGAGAGGGTCACCATGTTTTTTGCGCTTATCCCGCAGAGGCGTGCCGCGTCCCGATTGGCCGCGCAGGCCCGCATTCTCCGTCCGGCGAAGGTGTAATGAAAAAAGGAGTTGAGGAGTACCACCATGACGGAACATACGCCGACGACCCAGAGTACCTGGGGGGAGATGCGCACGCCCCCCAGGGCCAGGGAGGAGATCTCGTCGCCGGTAAAGTAGGGCAGGGCACGCACGCCTTCGCCCCAGATATGAAGCGCTGCTTCCCGGATAAGAATCGATACCCCGATGGTGATGATGATCATCCGGAGGACCGAGGGTTTTACGAGCCATCGTATAAATACTATTTCCACAAGCGCCCCGACGGCCATGGTTATAAGCACGGCTGTAACAATCGCCACGGGCAGGGGGAGGAAACCATGGAGGGTGACCGCGGTCATGCCCCCGAGCATGACGAACTCGCCCTGGGCAAAATTAATGATACCCGTGGTGTTATAGATGATGTTGAAGCCGATCGCTACGATGGCGTAGATGATCCCGTAGGTGAGCCCCGCCACCAGATATTGAAAGAAAAGTTCGATCCCCATTACACGTTAATTAAACCTTGCAGCGGCATATAAAACCCGGGGCTGTTGTGACAGGTGAATGGTGCAGGGAAGGTGCTGAGGTACTGAGGCACAAAGGTTCCGGAAATCGTCTCACGTCTTCCCTCTCCCCTTTCCCTTCTCCCTTCTCACTTCTCACGTCTTCCAAAGGCTGCCCTGGGGTAAACGTCCAAGCATGCAACAGGGAGTATCCGGATTTCACGGCCGGATACTCCCTGACGAAGAATGAGACCGCTGAACGGAATTATCGGAGAACCGTGAATTTGCCGTTTCTTACGGTGAGCATGGCAAAGGAGTCCATGCCGAGCCCGTTGTGGTCCGTGGGCGAGAAATTGAATACACCGCCGGTTCCCACAAAACCCTTCATATTTTCGATGGCGTCCCGCACCTTTTCCCGGTCCGGACCTGCCTGCTCAATCGCCTTGACCAGGATCATGAAGGCATCGTAGGCATGCCCCCCGAAGGTACTGGCCGCCTCGCCGTACTTGCTTTCGAAGTCTTTTTTATATTTGACCAGGACGGGCTGCTGGGGATTGTCCTTGGGGAGGATATCGGCCACCAGGAGCCGACCCGCCGGGAAGATGATCCCTTCCGCCGCGGCTCCGGCCGCCTGCACGTACTTGATGTTGCCGAATCCGTGGCTCTGAAACAGCGGTACGTCCAGGCCGATCTGTTTCATGTTCTTCGGGACGATGGACTGAGCGGGAACGATGGACCAGTTCACCACGGCCTGGATCCCGGCCCCCTTGAGCTTCGTGACCACGGCGGTCAAGTCCGTGGCCTTCTTGTCGTAGACCTCGCTGACGGCGATGCTGATGCCGAATTCCGGGGCGAGCGCTTTAAGCTGTTTCATGCCCGCCTTGCCGAAACCCGTATTGCCGGCAACGACACCGATCTTGGTGATTCCCATCTCCTTCATCTTCCCGTAGATTTTCTTTACGGCGAAGCTGTCTTTCTGGGGTGTTTTGAACACGTATTTCGCCACCGGATTGACGATGACTTCGGCCGCGGCACAGGACAGAAGGATCGTTTTGCCCTCTTCCATGATACCCTTGATCTTCATGGTCTCACCGCTCGTGGACGGCCCGATAACGGCGAAGACCTTTTCCTCTTCGATGAGCTGTTTCGCAAACGAGATGGCCTTTTCCGGGTTCGCTCCGGAGTCCTTGATAATGAGCTCGATTTTCTTTCCGTTGATGCCGCCGTTTTTGTTGACCTCGTCGGCCAGCATCTCAATGGTCTTGGCCTCCGGAGCTCCCAGGAACGACGCCGGTCCCGTGACCGCCAGGATTGCGCCCACTTTGATCGTATCGGCCGCCACGGCCGGTCCCACGGCCAGCACGGCCGCGATTACTGCCAGTACTGCGATTCGCAAGATTTTCATCGACTCCCCTCCTTCATGTTGTTTCATGACTCCGCCCGGCGGAGCGTTACAGATTATAGACTTCTTCCGCCGAGAGTATCCGTACTCCCTCCCGGCCCAGGGCCTCGATGGCCCGATCGAGTTCATCGAACCGAAAGACGATGATGGCGTTTTCCGCGTTCCGCTCGACGAAGGCGTACATGTACGCCACGTTGATCTCGGCCTGGCTCACGATCCGGAGAATCCCCGCAAGGCCGCCGGGGCGGTCGGGGACTTCCACCGCAACCACGTTGGTCTTTGACACCGTAAACCCGTTCTTTTTAAGAACCTCAATGGCCTGGTCCGTATTGTTCACGATGAGGCGGAGGATGCCGAAATCCGCTGTGTCCGCAAGAGAAAGCGCCCTGATGTTCACATCGGCGTCGGCCAGAGTCGCGGTGACATCGCCGAGCCTGCCGGATTTGTTTTCCACGAATATGGATATCTGGTCTACTTTCACAATAACCACCTCGCGCCCGCCGGAATCGTTCAGATCCGGCGTTTATCGATTACCCGTTGTGCCTTACCCTCGCTCCGTTGGATCGTCTTGGGTTCGACGAGCCGCACGGCGGCCGTTACGCCGAGCAGGTCCTTGATTTCGTTCTGGATCCGCTTGCTGAGACTCTCGAGCCCGCTGATACGGTCCGAAAAGAGTTCTTCGCTGACTTCGACCTGAACCTCCATGGTGTCGAGACTCCCGTCCCGGTCCACGACGATCACGTAGTGAGGCTCCACCTCCTCGATGCCCATGAGGACGTGTTCCACCTGGGACGGAAAGACGTTCACACCCCGGATGATAAGCATGTCGTCGGTCCTGCCCGTCACCCGCTCCATGCGCACGGACGTTCTCCCGCAGACGCAGGGCTCAACGTTCAGTCGGGTGATGTCTTTCGTGCGGTAGCGGATCACGGGAAAGGCCTCTTTCGTAATGGTGGTAAAGACCAGTTCGCCGATCTCGCCGTAGGGGAGAACCTCGCCGGTGTCCGGGTTGATGATCTCGGCGATAAAGTGGTCCTCGAAGATATGGAGGCCGTTTCTGCCCTCGATGCATTCCATGGAAACGCCGGGGCCCATGACCTCGCTCAGGCCGTAGATGTTCAGGGCCGTGAGCCCGAGCTTTTCCTCGATCTCGGTGCGCATGTTATCACTCCAGGGTTCCGCCCCGAAGATGCCGACCTTGAGCTTAAGCGCCGACTTGTCCACGCCGAGTTCCTCCATGACTTCCGCCAGGTTCAGGGCGTACGACGGCGTGCAGAGCAGTACCGTTGATCCGAAATCCTGCATGAGCATGATCTGGCGCTTCGTCTGCCCGCCCGAGACGGGGATGACCGTGGCACCCAGGCGCTCGCCGCCGTAGTGGGCCCCCAGGCCGCCGGTAAAAAGCCCGTAGCCGTAGGCGTTGTGTATCATGTCGCCCGTGCCCGCGCCGCCCGCGGCCAGGGAGCGGGCCATGAGTTCGGCCCACGTCTCGATATCGTTTTTGGTATACCCTACCACCGTGGGTTTTCCGGTGGTGCCCGAGGAGGCATGGACCCGGATCACTTCGTCCATGGGTACGGTAAAAAGGCCGAACGGATAGTTTTTCCGCAGGTCCTCTTTCGTGGTAAACGGCAGTTTTGTCAGATCCCCTATGCCCCTGATGTCGCCCGGCTTGAGCCCTTGATCGTCCATGAGCCCCCGGTAGTAGGGGACCCGGTCGTAGACCCGGCTGATAAGCGAGGCAAGGCGCTCGGATTGGAGTGCTTCCAGCCGGTCACGGGAAAGGGTTTCGAATTCCTGGTTAAATATCATTTCAGCAGACCTCCGAGACTCCCGGGAACTCCTCCATGATCCCCGGAATCAGACCAAGACGCACTGCGAACGTTCCCGTCCGCGGGTAAAGGCGTTCACGTTGACGTCGACGAACGCGGGTTTTACGATTTCGCGGATGACCTCTTCGAAGACCTCCGCCGACACCGGGAGCAGGGGTGAGAGTGCCCCCACGAGGACGATATTGGCGGTCCGGGGTTCCCCGAGATCCAGGGCCTCTTCCGACGCGTCCACCGTGCAGACACGGAGGCCCCGCCGACGTATCTCTTCGAGGATTCCCGCCGGATAGTCCTCCTGCCCCCGGGCAACCCCCGGCGGCGCGATACGATGGGTGTTGACGATGACAACCGCCCCGGGTTTAAGAAGCGGAAAGTATCGCATGGCCTCCATAAGTTCAAACGAGACGAGGACGTCGCCCGTACCCGCTTCGATGAGCGGGGAATAGACCCGCGCGCCGTACCGCAGGTGGGCCACCACCGAGCCGCCCCGCTGCGCCATGCCGTGGACTTCGCTCTTTTTTATGTCGAAACCGGCCCGAAGAAAGGCCAGGCTCGTTACGTTGCTCGCAAGGAGGATCCCCTGCCCGCCCACACCCGAGATGACGATATTGCCCGATTTCACTGTTACGCCTCGTTCCGCGGCGCTATGGCATCGAATTTACAGAGTACAACGCACTGTCCGCACCCGTTACACAGGACAGGGTCGATACGGGTATAGCCCTTCTGCTTTTCCTTGAACCCGAACTCCTCGGCCTCTTCTTTCGTAACCGGTACCCAGGTGATGGCGGGGCACCCGATCTGAAGGCAGGCCTTGCATCCCGTACACTTCTCAAGGACCGTCTCGTAGGGAATCTTCTTCCGCCGACGTTCCTCGGGGAGAAGAACGCAGGGGGCCTTGGTGATGATCACCGAGGGTTCGGCCCGGGCGAGTTCCTCCTTGAGTACCGCCAGGGACTGGTCGATATCGTGGGGATTGACGGTGCGGACGTTTTTCACCCCCACGGCCCGGCACAGGTCTTCAAGATTGACCATATCGGCCGGGTCCCCGGTGATCGTGGCTCCGGAGGCCGGGTTCGGCTGATGTCCCGTCATACCCGTGGTGCGGTTGTCGAGAATCACCACCGTGGTAAACCCCTTGTTGTAGACCACGTCGATAAGGGGCGTAATGCCGGAATGGAGAAACGTCGAGTCGCCGATCACGGCGATCACCTTGCCGAGGGCCTCTTCGCCGAGGGCCTTCTCCATCCCCAGGGCCTGACCGATACTGGCGCCCATGCACACGCACGTATCCATGGCCCCGAGGGGCGGAAGCGCCGCCAGGGTGTAACACCCTATGTCGCCGCTTACGAACGCGCCGGTTTTCTTGATCGCATAAAAGATTCCCCGGTGGGGGCACCCCGGGCACAGGTTCGGCGGCCGAAGGGGGATCTCCGCGGGCTCCTGCACCTCCACGTCCGTACCCGAGAGACCGGTCCGCAGGGAGCGGGGATCGAGTTCGCCGATGGCAGGGACCCGGTCCTTGCCCACACAGGGAATCCCCAGGGCCCTGACGTGCGTTTCGATAAACGGATCGAGTTCTTCGACCACGACCAGCTCGTCCACTCCGTCGGCGAATTCCCGGATCAGGCCGTCGGGGAACGGATGGACCATTCCCAGCTTGAAGACCGATGCCTCGGGGAAGACTTCTTTTACGTAAAGGTAGGAGACTCCCGACGTAATGAACCCCCGTTTCCGGTCCCCCCATTCGATCCGGTTTTCTTCGAACGTTTCGGCGAAGGTCCGGAGGTCGGTCAAGCGTTTCTCCAGGTCCACCCGACGGAGCCGCGCATGCCCCGGGAGCATCACCATCTTGCGGGGGATCTTTTCGATCCCGGGTTCGACGGGGCTCGTTTCGGGTTCCTCCGTTTCCACGACACTGCTGACATGGGAAAGCCTCGTGGTGGTCCGGACCAGGACCGGTATGTCGAAACGCTCGCTTATCCCGAAGGCCGTCCGAAGGAACCGCCGGGCTTCGTCTGAATCCGAGGGTTCGAGCATGGGCACCTTCGCCGCGAGGGCGTAGTTGCGGTTGTCCTGTTCGTTCTGGGAGCTGTGCATGGATGGGTCGTCGGCCACGATTACCACGAGTCCTCCCCGAACCCCGGTGTAGGCGGCGGTAAAAAGCGGATCGGCCGCGACGTTGAGGCCCACGTGTTTCATGGTCGCCAGGGCCCGGACCCCGGCAAACGAGGCCCCGAGGGCCACCTCCAGGGCCACCTTTTCGTTCGGCGCCCATTCGGTATAGACACCGGGATAGGTACAGAGGTTCTCAAGGATCTCCGTCGACGGGGTGCCGGGATATCCGGAAGCCACCCGTACGCCGGCCTCGAAAGCTCCCCGGGCGAAGGCCTCGTTTCCTGAAAGGATAACGCGACTGCCCGGTGTATTGTGTTCGGTTACGGTACTCAGAACAATGCCTCCCTCCGCGAGGTTGGACGTTTTTGATGGAACGCGAGCCCGGATTTCTCATGGTCCTTCTGCTGCGGAACCGGAAACCACCGTGGCTTCTGCGTTGCGCTTGGTCCGCGTGCTCAACGTACCGTCAAGTACGTTTCCGCGCCCGAACCGGCGCGCGCCTTGCGTCCCCGGCCCTTTCCGGCCCCTCGCTGCGAACCACCATGAGAAATCCGGGCAGACGGACCACTACAGGCTTGCTACGTTATCACAGCAATAGGAGTTTTGCAACTTGCCCGCCCGCGGTTTTCCCGGGGCTTTCAAAGGGTTTTTGGGGCGTGTTCTTCACGCGGGCGAAATTGTGTAGACTTCCCACAAAAACACCTTTCACGTGTTACATTCATTCCCTTTTTCGGCTTCGACGGGCCTTACCGGGCCGTCAGGATCCGGTCCGCGTTCGTTGTCAGTATTTTCTCCTCCCGCCTGCTTCCCAGGTCGAGCCGCCGCAGGCGTTCGAGGGCTTTCGCCTGGTCTTCCCAGGGCGAGTCGGACCCGAAGAGGACGTAGTCTTCCGGATGCGCGAGTATCATCTCACGGGCGTCTTCCGGGGAGAGGTACTGAAGCGAGTACGAAATTTCCATATAGATCGGTTTTCCGAGCAGGTATTTTCGAACGTCGTCCCACAGGTGCCAGGCGCCGAGATGGGTTGCGACGAACGTGAGCCCGGGGAAGCGCTCGACGACGGCCAGGATCTTTTCGGGATCGGCGATCCGGGTCTGGGGGAAAGCGATGTCGAAGCCCGTGTGCATGACGAGCACCAGCCCCGCGGACGACACGGCCGTATAAAAGGGCAGAAGCCGGTCTTCGTCAAGGGAAAAATCCTGGTAATAGGGGTGCATCTTGATCCCCCGGAAACCCGCGTCCCGGATCTCGCCGATACGGTCGACAATCAGGGGGTCGTCCGGGTGCACCGAGGGGAAGGGCAGGATCCGATCCGAACGAATCTCCCGGGACCAGGCGAAGATCGGCTCGAACTGGGCGGGCCGGGTGGCGATCGAGCAGATGACGCTTCGCCCGATACCGGCGCGGTCCATGGATCGAATCAGCGACGACACCTTCCCGTCCAGATGGGCGGTAACGCCCGGGGCCGCCGCCGTGAGCACCTCCATGGCCCGGTCGGCAAGGGCATCCGGGAAAGCGTGGGTGTGGATGTCGGTTATCGGCGCGGGCATTTCGGTATGGGGATACCTGACAGTGGCATAACATTCGGGGCCGGCGGCCTCAAGAAAATCCGCCGCACGGCATGAGGGGCGAGAGGCAATGGGCGAGGGGGGGATGAGAGGCGGGAAGACGGAAAAGGGAAATAGATTTTTCTTCCTTCTTTCCCCCCTTGGACGGGGCCGAGCACCGGAGCGCCTGCCGAAGAAGGATTCCGGGTTGGTCGGATCGACTTTCCGCCTCCGGCTTCAATCTGACGACCGGAGGGAGGAGTTTCCGGAATCCCGCCCGGAATCCGGTAGTCGGCGAGGAGCACCCGGCATCCTGCCTCCGGCAGGACCTCGGGCCCGGGGGCGCCCTTTGCCGGGTCGACTCTTTGCAAGCTTCGACTTCCGGTTCGTCTTCCTTGGGCGAGCAAAGAAGATGAACAAACTCGTTGATCAATCAAACCCGATGCACGGGCCAAGAGGAACCTCATCCCAAAAAACCCCGTTTCAATCCGAAACCGATAATGAAATCAGCAATCCAATCGTTACGTATACGCTATTTTGGACAGCAATGTTCTGCACCATTATAAGGGATACTTTACCGTAACGCCGCGTCGGGAGGGTAACTGCGGGCAGGGGAAGAAGTGAGACGTGAGACGGAAAACGTAAGTAAGAAACGTAACCCGCATCGTTCGTTGCGCGTCTCCCTTCTTCCTTCTCCCGTCCGACTGTCCTCCGGACTTCCGCATGTTGTGAAAGCTGTGCCTTTAATGGTAATATCTTGCTTCCAAGTGGGCTATAGTGGGTATTTCCGTCTGGGAATACAAAAAAATAAAACTTAAAAACAAGAAGGAGGGGGTACGAACACTATGCGTGTGGCACTGAAAGCAGTTGGGGTAGTACTGGCGCTCGTCATGGCGGCGACGTCGGCGTATGCGGAACACATCTTCGGTCCCGATGAACTGGACACGACCTACGGGGCGGCTATCAGGGTCCGCCAGGAGACCTGGGACAACGTCTTCGATCTGACCGATGCGGGGGGCGACGACAACCTGTTTCGCCTGAAGACGTCCGTCTGGCTCAAGCTCGACTACGACAAGAGCAAGTTCGGCGGTGTGCTGAAACTCACCAACGAGTCCCGGTACTTCATGGATACCTCGAGTGCCGCCAGCCGGCCTCACGGTCTTAATGAAGACGAGGTTGTGTTCGACAACCTCTACGTCTACGCAAAAGATATCGGTGGGATGGTAGACCTGATAATCGGTCGGCAGGACTTCCTCATGAAGTACGGCGAGGGATTCCTCATCATGGACGGCACGCCGTTCGACGGTTCCCGGACGTTCTACTTCAACGCCGCCAAGGCCGTGATAAAGTTCAACGCCAACCTTTCCGTGGACGTGGCCTTTGTCTCCAACCCCCAGAAAGACATCTACCTGCCGTCGCTTTATTCGGGCGAAAAACGGCGGGTCAATTGGACCGACGAGACCGGCGCCTGGGTCTACGCCAAGATGAAACCTTCGGACAACACCTCGCTCGACGTCTACTATATCTTCAAAAACGAAGAAAACCCGCCGCTTTATACGGGCAACGAATTGGATCTCCATACCTTCGGCGCCCGGGGCGTGATCGGTCTCGGCAGCGGTATCGGGCTCCGGGGTGAGTTCGCCTATCAAACGGGTGAATACGACAATATCGACGTTGACCGCGAGGCCTTCGGCGGTTACGTATTCGTAAGTAAAGGATATAAAGAGGCCAAGTGGAGCCCGAAACTCGACCTGGGTGTCGTCTTCCTCTCAGGCGACGATCCGTCTACCACGGACAAGGACGAAGGCTGGAACCCCCTCTTTGCCGGTTGGCCCAAGTGGAGCGAACTCTTCATCTTTACCCAGGCCCCGGAGCGGACCATCGCGTACTGGACGAACCTGGCCATGGCCCGTGCCACGGTGAAGCTCAAGTTCTCCGACAAAGCCGGCGGTATGTTCGGCTATAACTATCTCCGGGCCGACGAGGCCGATGTGCCGAGCCCGGCGCCGTTCTATTCCCGGGACAGCAAGGACCGGGGCCACCTCTTCCAGGCAAAGGCCAGCTATAAATTCACGAAGAAGATCGATGCCTACGTTCTCGTGGAATACCTCTCGAGCGGGAACTTCTATACCGGTACCGACGACGCCTTCTTCACCCGCTGGCAGTTGCAGTTCAAGCTCTAAAACAGTTTCGGCATAAGGCCGTTAAAACGCCCGGCGGCGCATATGCGCCGCCGGGTTTTTCATGTGAGACGTCCCGCAGATACCCATCGGATATCCGATGTTACAAAAACACCATTTATTTTCAATGGGTTATGGCAGGAAATAATCGTTGACTTGGGTTGCCTGTGGTGCTTGTGTGAGGTTTGTATGTAGATCGGGAGAGCGTGTTGTGGTGAATGGTGGTGCATCTGTGTGTATACTGTAGTGGTG
>CAYYSS010000045.1:0-12689 GCA_964474325.1 uncultured Nitrospirota bacterium | reverse complement strand
ATTCCCAGGAGCAGGACAAACCACCAGTTGGTGATCCAGGCCACAAAGGGGTCGAGGGTCTGGTTGCCGAGCCCCCGGTTAATGAGAAGGAAAAGCTCCGTGTCCACGGATGTCCCGGTTCAGCGCCCCCGGCCCGAACCGGCTGGTTCCGGCCCGCGTGCGGGCAGGGATGTGTTCCACGATACGCGGGAGATCAGAGGACTCCCTTGGTAGACCGGACCCCCTCGATACGGGAATCGATACCCACCGCCTCCGCCAGGGCCCTTCCGAAACTCTTGAACAGCGCCTCGATGATATGGTGGGCATCCCGGCCGTATCTGAGTTCCATGTGGAGGTTCATTCCTCCGTGGGTTGAAACCGCCTGAAAGAAGTCGTGAAACAGCCCGGCATCGAGATCCTTGATCCGGGCGTCCGTATCGACGCGATACACCAGGTACGGTCTCCCGCTCAGGTCCACGGTGACTTCGGCGAGGGTCTCGTCCATAGGCGTGATCGCATGGCCGTACCGGCGGATACCCGTCTTGTCCCCGAGGGCCTGAGCCAGGGCCTGGCCGAGTACAATCCCCAGGTCCTCAATCAGGTGGTGATAGTCCACCTCGGTGTCTCCTTCTGCGTTGACGGTGAGGTCCATGAACCCGTGGCGGCTCATGAGGGCGAGCATGTGGTCGACAAAAGGCACCGTTGTTGCGCCCTCAAACGTCCCCCGGCCGTCAAGTGTCAGCTGGAGCCGTATCCTTGTCTCCTTGGTGGTGCGCTCGATCTCTGCCGTCCTCATCGCTGAACCCCCCCCAATGCCTTCAGGAATATGTTGTTCTCCCGGGGTGTCCCCACGGTAACCCGCATACCGCCCGGCACGGCGCCGTCCAGGTTTCTGATGAGGACGCCGCGGGCAAGGAGTTCCCGGAAAACCCGGGCGGGGTCGGCCACCCGGAAAAAGATAAAATTCGCATCCGAGGGCGAGACCTCGACGCCGGGTATCTTTGCCAGGCCTCGCAGGAGGCGCCCCCGTTCCGTGACGATTCGCCGTGTCGTCTCCCTCAGTACGTTCCGTTTGGCTTCGAGTATGGTTTCCGCCGCTGTCTGGGAAAACGCGTTTATGTTAAACGGCAGGCGGATCTTGTTTACTTCGGCGGCGACGGCGGGGGAGGCGGCCATAATCCCCAGACGGAGCCCGGCAAGACCGATCTTGCTGAGCGTACGGAGGACCACCAGGTTGGGATACTGCCTGAGCCGGCCCATCCAGGCCCGTTTCCGGCTGAACGGCTGGTAGGCCTCATCGATCACCACGATACCCCGGGATGCCGTCACGATCTCGGCCAGGCGGTCGTCGGAAAAGGCGTTTCCCGTGGGGTTGTTCGGTGAGCTGAGAAATATGATCTTCGGGTTTTTCTGCCTGATGGTCCGTTTCATTGCCCCGAGGTCCAGGTCGAACCCCTTTGCAAGAGGGACTTCGAGGACCCGCAGGCCCTGGGCCCGGGCTATGATCCCGTACATGGCGAACGTGGGTACGGGGTAGAGGACGGGGCCGCCCACGGCGGTGATCAGAGAAGAGATCAACTCGTCGGAACCGTTTCCGAGAAGGATGCCCTCCATCGGAACCCGGTACGATCGCGCAAAAATCCCCCTCAGACGGCGCGCCTCGGGGTCGGGGTAGCGCTGGAGGTCCAGGTCCCGGGCCGCTTGTGCCAGCCGGTTCCTGAGCCCCCCCGGGAGCCCGTACGGGCTCTCGTTTGCGTCGAGTTTCACCCGGCAGGGGATCTCCTCGGCCTGGTAGGCGCGAAGCCGTTTTACGGATGGCCGTACGATGTCGCTGAGGTTGAATGCCATATGGTTTCCCCGGTGCGGACCGCTTCGGGCCGACCCGCACCGTTTGCCGTGAATTATAACACCTGGGCCGTTCGGTACGGTGCCGAAAGCCCCCGCGGCTGTGAAACCGGGTGAACCCCCTTCGGTTTTTATCGAAACTGTCGATGAAGAAACCACGACGGGGTATGTCCGGTTGCAACCGGTCGCCGTCGATCGTTGATGGACATGAAGGTACTGCCGATCATATTCAGGGAGCTTATCCCGACGGGATCGCGTGCGGTTCGATCCTGGACCCAGGGGGAACTCCTCCAGGCCATGGTTGAGGACGTGACCCCGGTCCGGGCCGTCCTCCGCCTCGAAAGCGGGGGGACGGTTTCGGCACGGTACCAGGGAAGACTGGCCCCGGGTGACAGGCTGTTGCTGAAAACCCGGACCACGGGCCCCCGGGTCGACCTGCGTGTCGTGGAACACGTCTCCCGGCAAACGCCCCTTTCGAAAATACTGAGCGTGGCCGGCCGGACCCCGGAACCTATTTCCCATGCCCGTCTTCTCCAGAGTCTTGATGCCCTGGCCCGGGTGCTTGCCGGCGGTGACCGCGGCGAAACCACCGGCCGTGTTCCAGGTCGGAACCTTAACCGAACCATGGCTCGACTTGTACGCTTATTCCCGGGGCTTCCCCCCGACGGGCCGGAGGAACTGGAACGTCTGGTGAAAGACTCGGGTCTGTTTCTCGAAGGAAAGATCGCCCGGGGCGAAAAAGGATTTGAAGAAGATCTGAAGGCCCTGCTCCTCCGTCTGAGGGGTGAGCTTCGTGATTTTTCGGCCCGGCCCGCGGGTGCGGGGTCAGGGGGATCCAGAGAAGTCCCGGGAGGGCCTCCGGAGTCGATAGCGCGCGCCGAAGGAGACCCGGCCGATATCCGGACCGCGGTCCGGACGGCCCTTGAAACGGTTGAAGATGCCGTTCGGGGCATAGAGGCCCGCCAGGCCACGGCCCTGGCCCAGGGGGCCGGCCGGAGTGAGACCCCGCTCCAGATACCCCTGCCGCTCTCGGCCGGGTTCCGGCAGGCGGAACTCTCCGTTGACCCGGAAACCCATACCGGCAGCGGGACGGACCCGCCGCCGGCCCGGATTCGGCTGGCACTGGAGATGACCCTGCTCGGGCGGATCGTGATCGATCTGGTGGCGGATAGCGCGGGGGGGGTGCTGGTACGGTTTTCACCGGACCGCGGGGATACTGCCCGGGCACTCGACGGCAATATACGGGAACTGAATCAGGCCCTTTGTGCACAGGGACTTCGGGTCGGGCGTATTTTCGTCGGGACGGCACCCGTCAGCGAGGAACCAGGTTCAGGTACCGTGGGACTGGACCTGCGAGTTTAGTGTCCTGTCCCGCAAATACCTATCATGTTTTGTCGGGTTCCGCACCGTCTGGCGGTGTTGCGACTCGTCGCAACAGCTACGGCTATTCCTCCTTGTCGCGCCTGCCCAGCCGGCACGCTCCCGCGCCAAAATTTATGACACTTATTTACGGAACGGGACACGAGCCCGGACTTCTCATGGAAGGCACAAAGGCACAGAGGCGGCAAAGGCGCAGAGGCATGGAGGCCCGAAGAGGGACGTGAGACGTTGAATCGTCAAACGTTGATTTCCAGATCATGAATGGCGAAGACGAAAGCTCGCCCGCAGGAACGCAGCGGCAGTCTGTCGTGGGTCTGCGGTACGACCCGGACGGAGACCACGCCCCGAGGATTACGGCAAAGGGCAAGGGGATTGTGGCGGAACGGATCATTGCGCTCGCCAAGGAAGCGGGTGTCCCCGTCCGGGAGGAGCCGGACCTGGTCGCCGCGCTCTCGGTGCTGGAACTGGACCGGGAGATCCCCCCGGAACTCTACAAAGCCGTGGCCGAGATCCTTGCGTTCGTGTACCGGATGAACAAGAACGCGGGCCGGACGGGCGCAGGCGATAGGCGAGAGGCAATGGGCGAGAGGGGATGAGAGGCGTGAAGACGTAAGCGGTCAGACGGGTTTCTGATCGGCGATCATCCTTTTCTGCATACATAGGTGTTCCACTCTTCGGTCCGGCGTTCTTCGATAATGCGGAGATCCGCGTTACGGATCGCCGCACGAAGCGGCGGGTCCTGTTCGGCCAGCGTCCCGGAAAAAACCACGCGGCCGTCCTGATCCAGCAGGGCGGAAAACCGGGGCATCAGTTCAACGAGCGTATTGAGTACCAGGTTGGCCGTGATTAAACGAAAAGGGCCGTCGCCGGCCTGCTCGATGCTTCCTTCTATGATATGAATCTCTTCCCACGCGTCGTTGAGAGCGGTGTTTCTCCCGGCCGCTTCAACCGCAAGGGGGTCCGTATCCAAGGCGATAACCGGAGCAAAACCGCGCCGCAGGGCTTCGATGGCAAGGATCCCGGTGCCGGAACCCACGTCCAGGGCCGCACCCCGAACAAGGCCCTCCACCTCGGAAATCCGCCGAATTGCCGCAAGGCAATCCCGCGTGGTGGGGTGGTGTCCCGTCCCGAAGGCCATACCCGGATCTATTACGAGCGGGTGTCTCGTGCCGCTGTAGCTCTCCCTGAGCCACGGCGGCAGGATCACCGTCTGGTCGTCGACCTCGATGGGCCCGATATTGGTTTTCCAGGTCTTGTTCCAGTCCTGGTCAGGCAGGGTCTCCAGTTCAAGGCGATCCCGCTCCCACAAGGTCCCGCACCTGCCGTTGAGCCCCCGGACGACGGCAAAGACCCTGTCAAGAACCTCGTCGGGGGTGTCTGCCGCGGAAAAGTAGGCGGTAAGGGCGCCGTCTCCCTCTTCAACAACACCCGTACTGCCCGCCTCAGGGAGCAACCCTCCGAGGGCTTCCCGCAGGACCTGGTCGTGGGGACCCAGAGGAATACGGACCGCATACCAGTTCATGGAGACAATGGTAGCACGGGGGCTAACACGGGAGGGTGCACGGGGGCTGCCTTCGGCAGAAGCCCGCGGCGCCCTGCGAAGTCGGCCGCGACCGTGGTCCCCACCCGGGTTTCTCATGGTGGTTCGTAGCGAGGGGCCGTCGGAAGCAGGTCGCGGCCGAATTCACTTCCCTCTGTCCTTCAGTGCGCGGAAACGTACGTGACGGTACGTTGAGTACCCGAACCAAGCGCAACGCAGGAGCCTCGGGGCCGTCCGGTTCCGCAGGAGAAGGACCGAAGTCCGGGTTAAGCTTTGCAAGGCGTGCAGACGGTTTGTTCGGAGAGCAGTTCGTCGTACTGGAAGCGTTTGAGAAAATCCAGGAATTCCTCGAAGGCGTGAATGCGGTGGGTGTGCTTGGGAAAAACCACGCTGAAACTCCTGGCGAGTTTTATGCCTTTAATGGGGACAGCTTTCAGGGTACCGTACTGCTTCTCCCGACGGATTGCCCATTGAGAAAGGATCGATACCCCCATGCCCTCTTCCACGGCCGCCTTAATGGCCTCCGTGGAGCCCAGGATAAGTGAAATGCGCATGGTCTGAGTCGTGAGGCCTTCGTTGCCCAGGTAACGTTCGATAACCTGCCGGGTGCCGGAGCCGTCTTCCCGAAAGATAAAGGGCTCTTCGGCGAGCTTGGTGATGGGAATCGAACGCCGCTTCGCCCACGGGTGATCCGGCGGAGTAACCAGGACGAGTTCGTCGGACAACAGGTGCTCGCTCTTTACTTTCTGCCGGCTCACGTCGCCCTCAACGAGCCCCAGGTCCACGTTACCGGCCTGGAGCAGCTCGAGTATGCGTTTTGTGTTCCCCACCTGCATATTCACCCGAATCTTGGGGTAGCGTTTCCGAAACGCCACGACGACGGCGGGAAGAAGATAATTGGCAATCGTGGAACTGGCGCCGATCGAGAGGGAACCTTTGACAAGCCCCGTTATGTCGCCGATATTCTTTTCCGCGATGGCATAGAGGTTCAGAATTTCTTTTGCGTGGTCGTACAGGAGTTCGCCGGCCCGGGTGAGGCTCACCTTGTTGTTGGACCGGTCAAAGAGCTTTGTTTCGTAGATCTCTTCTAATGCCTGTATCTGGAGACTGACCGCCGGCTGTGTGAGGTGAATAATCTCTGAAGCCTTGGAAAAACTCTTTGTTTCCGCAACGGTACAAAAGACTCTCAGCTTGTGATCGTCCATTTCGCTTTCTCCCCCCGGACGAAGGCGTGGGGCCACGTCGATGGCCGCCCGCGATCGGTAACTATAAAGAATAATAATAGCATGATAAGGGGGAGAATGGGAAGGACGACCCGGAGCAGGACGACCCGGAGCAGACCGTAAGCCGAGTTCTGTTCCCCCGGGAGGGGGCGGCGGTCATTTATCTGAGTTCGGCAATTGCTTGCCGAATCGTGCGGCCGTACCCGGGAATCTTGAGCGGGCAACTCATTCCCCTATTCGGCCTTGCTCCGGACGGGGTTTACCAAGCCGCCCGGGTCGCCCCGGGCGCTGGTGGGCTCTTACCCCACCTTTTCACCCTTGCCGCGCTTAAGCACGGCGGTTTCCCTCTCTGTGGCACTTTCCTTCCCGTCGCCGGGAGTCGCCGTGAGCGACCGTCCTGCCCTGTGGAGCTCGGACTTTCCTCTCCGCCCAAAGGCGAAGCGACCGTCTGGTCTACTCCGGGTTGTCAAAGAACTCAAGACCGGTGCGGCACCGGTCGCGAAGCCTCAGGTCTGTTCCTCTTTATAGTAAATGATTCGGTTACAAGCGGGGCAATGGCTCAGGTTGTCGTTTGCGCGGAGGTTATTGAAATGCTGGGGCGGCATGTTCAGGTGACATCCCTGGCAGACCTCCCGGGTTGCCCCTACCACAGCGACACCGTTATGGCGTCGCATGAGGTCCATATACTCCCGATAGACGTCCTCGGGCAACCGGGACACGAGTTGTCCCCGCGTACCCTTCAGTTCGGCGATGGCCGTTTCCAGGCCTTCTTTTTCTTTCGAGAGTTCGGACTTGGCCGTCTCCCACTGCCGGACGGCCTTGTGCATCTCGTCGTCGATTTCCTTGGCCACGGGTTCCAGGCCGTCCTTTTCCTCCATGATGAGAAGAATTTCTTCTTCAATAGCACCCGTGGCCTCCTTCGCCTTCTCCACTTCCTTCAGGTGGGCCTGGTATTCGGCGTTGGTTTTCAAGGCGGCGACCCGTTCCTCGATTTTTCGGATGTGTTCAGCGTGCTCTTCCAGTTCCCGTTCCTTGTCCCGGTGCCGTTTCTTTATCTCTTCCAGGCGGTGGTCAAATGCTTCCTTTCTGGCCGTGGCCTCGTCCATGAGGCGGGAGGATTCCTCGATTTTTTTCGGTATCAGGTCGGCGGCCCTGCGTTTTTTCAGAATCCGCCGGTCGAGTTCCTGGAGTTCGATAAGTAATTTCAGCTGTTCGTTCAAGCGTTTCGCGGTCCTCTCTGTAGACAGTATATGGTGGGCCCACCAGGGATCGAACCTGGGACCAACCGGTTATGAGCCGGTGGCTCTGCCAGCTGAGCTATGGGCCCGAAGGCACATATTGTAAAGCATCCTTATCAGGTTTCGCCGGGATACCGTTCCCCCCGTATTCCGTAAGCAGGTCGTGGGGGTCACGGTTTCTCGAGGAAACCTCGTAATTTCCGGCTTCGCGTCGGATGTCGAAGCTTCCGCAATGCCTTGGATTCTATCTGCCGTATCCGTTCCCGGGTCACGTCGAACTCGAGCCCGACTTCCTCAAGGGTGGCTTCATCGTCGGCACCGATACCGAATCGTTTTCGGATAACGTGCTCTTCCTTCGGCGAGAGTGTCTCGAGTACCTTGTCCACCTGTATCCTGATATCGCGGCGTATGACGGCGTCCAGCGGCGTCGGGGCCTTCTCGTCCTCGATGAAGTCCTGGAGGCGACTGTCCTCGTCCTCGCCGATGGGCGTGTCCAGGGACACGGGCTCCTTGGCGATTTTCATGATTTTCCGCACCTTTTCCACCGGGAGGTCCATCTGTTTCGCGACTTCCTCGGGTGTGGGTTCTCTCCCGATCTTCTGCACGAGTTCCCGGGAGGCCCTGAGGAGCTTGTTGATGGTCTCCACCATATGGACCGGGATGCGAATGGTGCGCGCCTGATCCGCAATCGCCCGCGTGATGGCCTGGCGAATCCACCACGTTGCGTACGTGCTGAATTTGTAGCCCCGTTTATACTCGAACTTGTCCACGGCCCGCATGAGACCGATGTTGCCCTCCTGAATCAGGTCCGAGAGGGTGAGTCCTTTGCCCGCATATTTCTTCGCAATACTCACGACGAGTCTGAGGTTGGCCTCCACAAGTTCCTGTTTCGCCACGTTTATTTCCTCGTCGATCTGCGCCAGACGGCGGGCCGCCGTCTTAACTTCCCGAAGGCTCAGCTGTACGTCCTGCTTGAGTCCGTTCAGGGTCTCCACGGTCTGCCGTCCTTCGTCGCACCGGGAGCGAATGTGTTCGACGTCCTTGCCGCACTTCGACGCAATCTGCTCGATCCGGCTGTCGGAAATGTGCGCCGCGAGAGATTTCTGCCCCATACCGGTTTCTTCCTTGATGCAGTCAAGTGTCTCCTGGGCATCGACCGCCTCGATTGCCGCGTTACTGAAACGGCTGAGGAGATCGTCCACCGTCGTATCGCGGAGATTGAGGGCGAGAATTTTTTTCGCAATGGCGTCCTGGTTGTCCCGAAGTTTCTGTTTGATCCGGCCGTAGTCGTCGGTCCCGTAACTTTCCCGGAGTTCCGCGAGCATGGCGGTGCGTTTGCCGTAGAGGCGCTTTATCGTGCCGATCCGCCGTAGAAAGGACTTGACGACGGTTTCTTCGGGCGGATTGTCGGCGGTGGGGTCATCCTTTATGACGTGGAGGATTCTTTTCTCCCCCTTTTTAACCGCCTGCGCAAGGTCCAGGACGTCCCGGATCACCATCGGGATCTTGAACAGCACCATCCCCAACTTGTGTTTGCCGGCCTCAATCCTCTTGGCAATCTCCACCTCACCCTCCTTCGTGAGGAGGGGGACGTTGCCCATTTCCCGGAGATAGAGTTTGATCGGGTCTTCAACGGAGACGTCGTCTTCGACGTAGCGGGTGGTGCCCTCATCTGCAACCGGATCGATCTGGTCGTACGCGTCTACCACCGGAGCCGCGGGCGCTATTTCGTCGATTTCAAGAAAATCCAGTCCGTCTTCCGGAAGACTCATTTCCCCTCTCCGGAGCTGCTGTTTTTCACGCGCTCAAGTTCCAGATATTCCTTCATCGCTCTCCGATCACCATTCCGAATCCGTTGTCGCAGTTCATCAATCCGGGTCCGGATATGCCGCCCCCGGATCTTCTCCACGCAGTCCGTGAAAATCGCTTCCGTTGCTTCTTCAATTGCGTCAAGCGCAAACGCCTCCGACAGTACCCGGGATTCGTGCTCTCCAAGCCCCTCTGCCGCAAACGAAGAAAAAGTGAGCGTTCGATTCTCGGTAACGAGGCGCTTTAGTTTACCAAAAACCGTTTGAACCGGTGGCGATAAAAACGCCGTCGGCTCAAGACCCGCGACGAGCCGTTCGGCCAGATCCGGGCGGCGAAGAGCCGCCGCGAGGACATAGAGTTCCTCTTTCGGTGTAATCGGTGCAGGGCCCGCCTTGTCCGTCTTTTCCCGGGAATCCGCACGCGGGGTCTTCGTTCGTCTTCGAAGACGGTCCAACTCTTCGACGAGAAAGTGTTCCCGCACGTCGAGCCGGTCGGCGAGGCTGCGGATTGCCGTTGCCTGCACCAGGGGACTCGGAATCCGCAGTACGACCTCCAGGGCCTTGCGTGCGCGCTGTGTGCCGGATCCCCGTTGTACCGCCGCGTCGAGAAGAAAGTCGACGATGGAACGGCTTTCGGCCTCTGCGAAACGAAGAAAGGACTCCGCCCCTTCCCGGGCGAGGAAGGTGTCCGGGTCGTCGTTGCCGGGGAGGGTCAGGACCTGGACGTCCAGATCCTGCTCGAGCAGGATGGGAAGGGCGCGAAAGGCCGCCTTGACCCCGGCGGGGTCCGCGTCGAAGACCAGCGTAATGCCGTCGGCAAAACGCCGGAGCAGTGCGGCGTGGCCTTCGGTAAGGGCCGTGCCCAGGGCCGCCACGGCATTTTCGATGCCGTGGCGATGGCAGGCGATGACGTCCATATAGCCTTCGACAAGAATACCGCGGCCGTCCTTTCGAATAGCGTCGCGCGCCTCCTTGAGGCCGTAAAGAAGCCGGCCCTTCTTGAACCACTTGGTTTCCGGGCTGTTGAGGTACTTCGGTGTGCCGTCGCCCAGGGCACGGCCCCCGAATCCGAGAACCCGTCCCTGAAGGTCCCGGATGGGGAAGACGACCCTGTTACGAAAAGTATCGTAGACGCGCCCCCCCCGACTCCGGGCGGCCATACCCGCAGCGACGATCTCGTCCTGCGAGAAGCCCTTTTTGGCGAGGTGCGCGACCAGGCCGCTCCAGCCTTCCGGCGCCGCTCCCAGGCCGAAACGCTCGGCGGTCCCGTCATCCACGCCCCGAGCACGAAGATACTCGGCGGGTGCCCCCTTGAGATTACTTCGAAACCACTCGGCCGAGGCACTGAGAATCTCCAGGTGGCGGTTCCCGGACCTCTGCGGACCCCGCTGCCGGGGGATTTCAACGCCGTAGCGCTCGCCCAGATGCTCCAGGGCTTCGGGAAACGACAGGCCGTCGCGCCGCTGTACAAAGGAAAAGATATCGCCCCCGGCGCCGCATCCGAAGCAATGAAAAGTCTGTCGTTCCGGGCTTACGGTAAACGACGGGGTCTTTTCGGCGTGAAACGGGCATAACCCTTTGAATCCCGACCCGGATCGTTTCAGCGAGACGGATTCCGAGATAAGGTCGACGATATCGGCCTTTACCCGGATCTCCTCTACTGCGTCACGATCAGTCACGTACGTCCCCCGGCCGGTGCCCTGTGAATCGTTCCGTCTCCCCCGTTTCCCGCCGCCTTTGTTTTACGCAAGGTCCACTATGGTAACACCATCGCCGCCCTCGTCCGGTTCCCCCGGCCGCCACGATCCCACGGCGGGATGGTTTGCGGCGAAATCACGCACCGCTCGAGCCAGAGTACCGGTACCGATGCCGTGGATCACCCGGACGGTTGAAAGTCCGGTGAGCGCGGCGTCGTCAAAGAAACGTTCAAGACGGGATTCGGCGGGACCTACCCGGCTCCCAACAAGGTTGATTTCTCTCCGGACGGGGGCTCCGGGGCGGAGAGAATCTCTCGATCCGTATTCCCCGGCGCGTACCGGCATCCGCCGTCCCGCACCCGCCGCTGTTTCCGAGACCGCGGGCGGATAGATATCCCGGGTCTTCGCCGTTACCGAGACGGCGCCCACGGTGATTCTGCACGTGTTCGTCGCCGGGTCTATGGATTCTATGGTTCCGTGGGCCTGCGTGGGGGCTATACGGACCAAGGCGCCGGGCCGGATCTCCTCCGGAGCCAAAGGTTGTTCCGGGGGGGGCTCGAGGGCCTCGCGGGCCCGCCGAAGCGCGGACTCCTTCTCCGCCATTGCCTTCGCCTCCTTCCTTAGAGCCTTCTCCGCCGTACGGTCATCCCGGCGGCGGAGCGCGTCGAGTTCCCGGCGGATTTCCCTTCGGGTTTCGGCAACAATCTTTTCGGCCTCCCGGTAGGCCTCACGAAGGATTTCCTTGCGACGACCATCTATCGCCGCCATTCGTTTTTCATAATCCTGTTTCAGGTCCGCCGCCGCCCGGCGTTCCCGTTCGGCCGCTTCCCGGTTATGCCGGGTCTCCCGGCGCAGGGTGTTGAGGTCACGGACGAGTCCTTCAAGGTCCGCCCGTGCCGTGCCCAGGCGGCGGGACGCGTTTTCAATCACATCGTCGGGTACGCCGACCCGCCGACCGATCTGAAGAGCGTGGGATGAGCCGGGTTCCCCCAGAACCAACCGGTAGGTCGGTCTGAAATCCACCGGATCGAAGGCCACGGCAGCATTAATGAACCCTTCCCGCTCATGGGCGAAGGCCTTGACCTGGTCCAGGTGGGTCGTCGCCAGAACCCGTGTTCCCCGGTCAACAAGGGACTCGAGAACAGCCGTCGTAAGGGCGGACCCTTCGTCGGGATCGGTGCCGGAGCCGAGTTCATCGATGAGTGCAAGCCCCCCGGGGGCGGCGTCGCGCAGGATGCGAACGACCCGCATGAGACGACCTGAAAACGTCGACAGGTCGTCCTCTATGGACTGCTCGTCGCCTATCACCGCACCGAGAAAGCTTAACCAGGGCAGTTCGGTACCGTCGTCCGCGGGGAGGGGCAGGCCCGATTGGGCAAGCAAAACGAGAATCCCGACGGTTTTCAGTATGACCGTCTTGCCGCCCGTATTCGACCCGCTGATGACCAGGCCCATCGTTTCGGTGTCCAGTTCCAGGATGAGCGGCACCAGAACATCGCCTCCTCCCCCCTCGCCCAGGCGGTGTTCAAGGAGAGGGTGCCGGCCGTTACGAATCCGGAGCCGGTTGTCCCGGCCGAAGGGGCAGGGACGCCAGGTGTGCCGTACTGCAAACTCCGCGACCGATGAGATCCCGTCGAGGCGTGCCATCCCGGCAAGTACATCGGTAAGGATCTCCCGCTGATCCCGTACCCGGTCGGACAGGTCCAGGAGTATCGACCGGACCTCGTTGCGTTCCTCCGCATGGAGCCGTACGAGATCGTTGCCCAGAGGGAGGGTCTCGAGGGGCTCCACGAAGGCGGTTTCCCCGGATTGGGATACATCGTGGACCACACCGCCGAGAGTCCCCTGTACGCTACGCTTTACCGGAATGACCCAGCGGTCGTTGCGCCGTGTTATGTAGCGGTCCTGGAGTACGGACGCAGTACCCGAGTCCCGCAGGATCCGGCCCAGGATCTCCTCGATTCTGCGTTCGATACTCC
>CAYYSS010000044.1:0-13077 GCA_964474325.1 uncultured Nitrospirota bacterium | reverse complement strand
TACCCCGAGGCGAAGAAGGTCAATCGCTCCTGGGGCCATGCAAAGCACGTGTTCATGGAGCAGATCGAGTGCGCCAGGTGCCACGGCTATATCACCCACCGCTTCACCGCGGAAGAGCGATTCTGCGTGAGGTGTCATGAGGGCAAGGAAGTCCACGGTGTGGGCATGGAGGGTCTGGCCTGTCTGAACTGTCATACGGATCGGACCCACGATATCCGGCCGGACCGCGCAAAATGCCTGTTCTGCCACGGGGGCGAAAAGTACGCAAAGATCCTCAAAGAGGGCGACACCCTTGACGTGCGTCATCATGAACCGGACCCGGGACTGGTGGAAGGGGCCACGAAGATTGTACTCAGTGATGATGCGCCCATGCAGTTTGACTGCTATAAGTGTCACCATCCTCACACGAAGGCACGGCCGGACTGGTCGGGATGCATTACGTGTCATCCGAAGATCCCGAACACGGGTCAGCACGGACTCCATATCGAGACCATGGGGCTTAACTGCAGTAACTGCCATGAACCTCATGTCTGGAGGGTGACCAAGGCCAAGGCAAAAAAGAAGTGCACCCAATGTCACGAATACCGGGATCCGCTTCGCTTTCTGCAGTAATCGGAACGTTTTCCTGACGGGTAAAAGCCGGCGGTCGGCACGGGAGTGCCGGCCGCCGGCTTTTTGGTGGTATGGACGTCGTCCGCGAGGGGGTATCCGGGTGTTCGCATTTTGACAAAGAGCGTTTGAATGTGATATTGATAGGAGACCTCAAAAAAAAAAGAAATACAGCGGTCTTCAGGGAGGAAATTGCACATGGTAGCGGTCTACGTCATCGTTTTGGCCCTCGTCTATATCGGCTTGCTCCTGGTCATGAGTGTGGCGGCCGTCAACATATTGAACGACGACATTATATTTACCGACGACGGGACGTTTTCGTTCGACCGTGGATCCCTGAAACGCGTCATGGTCAAGTCAATGATCTTCCTTGCCGGCATGTGCGCGTATATCTACATGTTGTGGAATTTCAAGTTTATTGACTAGGTGACGTTCGGGAAAGATTCACAGCCCCTCCTGCCGCGTTACGGGCGTCCGGCAGACCCCATGCGGGATGGTTTGCGTATAGCCGTCGGGCCGGAGAGGGCGTTTGATGAGGGGTGGCCCGGGGAGCGGGCCGTCTCAAGCAGCGGTTTGATACGAGAAAAGGTTAGTTAAAGAAAAAGTTAAAGAAAAACAATATAAATTCCGGTCTAAAAAAAAAGAAAAAAGAACACACCGAACCAACGATAATAAAAAAACCACGGGCCGACGGTCCGCGGGAAAATAGACCACATTGTATGGGTGCCGTAAGGGTGTCAGGTACCTTGGGGAGGACAACACATGTCAAAGACGAACACCACGCCGTCCCACGGTTCGGCTCGTAAGAACAAAGCAGGGAACAAGGTCCGGTATGGGATGCTCATAGATCTCCGGCGGTGCGTGGGGTGCCAGAGTTGTTCGGTCGCCTGCAAGAGTGAAAACGAGGTTCCTTTGGGGAAGTTCAGGACCTGGGTCAAGATCATTGAAAAGGGACGGTACCCGGACGTAAGCCGGCATTTTCTCCCGTCCATGTGCAACAACTGCGAAAACCCCATCTGCAACAGGAACTGCCCGGTCAAGGCAACCTACGTGCGTCCCGACGGTATCGTGATGGTCAATCCGCACCGCTGTATCGGTTGCATGTACTGCATGGCCTCCTGCCCGTACGACGTTCGTTACGTCAACCCCTTGCGTAAGATCGTGCAGAAATGTTTCTGGTGCGCCCACCGTATCGACGCGGGTCTCCTGCCGGCCTGTGTGGAAACCTGCCTGGGCAGGGCACTGGTTTTCGGCAATATCCGCGATCCGGAGTCGGAGATATCGCAACTGCTCGCCACAAACCCGGTCATGACGCTGAAGCCGGCGTTAGGGACGGAACCCCATGTATTTTATATCGCCGCCGACGCCGACGCCGCTGATCCAACCCAAGGCGTCGACATAGATCACATGCATTTCTATGAGCCCTATTGATGATATCGGATTTCCTGACGGATGCCGAAAAAAAGACTGAAAAAGAGGTGAGATGATGGATTACGGAAGTCAGGTAACCGTGTTATATAACGCGCCTCATCAGATTCCCTTTCAACTGTTGATCGCGCAGTATTTCTATTTCACGGGGCTCAGCGCCGGTTCATTCGTGATTTCGGTTATTGCCGTTCTCGGCGGGAAGGTGGAGTACAAGGTGCTCGGCCGTATTGGAGCCGTGGTGGCTCCCCTCTGTCTTGTCCTGGCTCCCCTGAATCTTCTCGCCGACATGACGCAACCCCTTCGGGCCTGGCATCTCATGACCTATCTTCCGGGGTATATCAACCTGAAGTCACCGATTTCCTACGGTGTCATGCTCCTGACGGCGTATCCCATTTCCGCGACGATTTACGCCTACTTCGTGTTCTCGAATAACGCAAAGTGGTCTAAGATCTTTGCCATCATCGGTATCCCCCTGGCCATAGCGGTTCACGGCTATACGGGATTCATCCTCGCCCTTGGTAAAGGGCGCGCACTGTGGAATACGGCACTCATGCCCACGCTGTTTATCGTGTCCGCCATGGTTTCGGGTATTGCTCTCATGATGCTTCTTGCGATCATCAGAAACCTCTGGTTTATGAAAAACGCCTCGCCCGAGGTCCTGGAGCAGGACAGAAACCTTATCTACGGTCTGGGGGGCTTTCTCGGCGGCGCCATTATTACGGATCTTTTTTTACTGTTCAATGCCGTCCTTGTTCTCGTTTCATCCAGTAAGGAGGCATGGGAAGCGGCGAGGCTCCTCCTGTGGGGGAAATTTGCCATGGAGTTTATCGGAGTAGAACTGGTCCTCGGGGCGTTGATCCCGTTGTTCATCGTCTATTACCCGAAAACGAAGAGGAGTTTTAAATGGCTCAGCTTTGCTTCGGTCCTGGTTATGGTGGGTATCTACGCGATGCGATTTACCGTCGTCGTCGGCGGCCAGTCCGTTCCGTTGCACTAGGGAGGGAGCAATGAAAATCACGCGGAGAGATTTATTTAAATACGGTGTGGCCGGAACCGCCCTGGTGGGTATGGAACGGGCCTTCGACTTTAACGCGAAGGCCATGGAACTTATCGAGGGCGGCCGGGAAGTTTCCCGGACCACCGGGAAGTTTCTCAAGGCAATCCCCAGTACGTGTCTGAACTGCTATGCCCGGTGCGGTAATTTCGGTTTCGTCGCCAACGGCGAACTCATAAAGATCGGCCCGAATACGGATCATCCGAACTCCCGGGGCCGCATGTGTGCAAAGGGACAGGCGGGGTTGAATCTGGTGTACGATCCCGACAGGATTGTTTATCCAATGAAAAGGATCGGCCCCCGGGGGGAAGGACGCTGGAAGCGTATCTCCTGGGAGGAGGCGTACCAGGAGATAGCAACGCGGATCAGAGCGCTCAAGGACGAAGGCCGCGCCCATGAGTTTGTCTTTCAATCCGACCGGGATATTACGACGCAGGCAATAACCCGGCGGTTCTGCCACGCGCTGGGGTCGCCGAACGCCCTTGTAAACCATCCGGTGGGCGGGTGGAATAAACGGGTCGCACAGCAATTGACGTGGGGAGCTGATTTCGAGGTCCCGGATGTTGCCAATACCCAATACATGCTCGTGTTCGGCTCGAACCCGTTTGAGGCCCACTATCTGCGAACCAGTTTTGTCCAAAGGATTGCCGAGGCACGGGGACTGCGGCAGGAGGGGAATGTCTTAAAACCCCGGGCGAAAATGGTGGTATTCGACGTACGGCTGACCCAGACATCGGGAAAGGCTGATGAGTGGCACCCGGTCAGGCCGGGGACGGATGCCGCGGTGGCTTTGGGAATCGCTAAAGTCATTCTGGACGATGGCCTGGAAGATGCGCGCTTTATCCGCGAATGGACCAACGTAAGCCGTTCCCAACTGGCGGCCCACCTCCAGGCGTACACGCCGGAGCGGGTCGAGGCTATCAGCGGCGTTCCGGCGGGTGAAATACGGCGCATAGCGAGGGATTACGCAACTACGAAACCCGCGACGACGATTTCAACGGGCGGTGTTTCCAAGCACCAAAACGGTGTTCAGGCGGAACGGGCGGTTGCTCTGCTCAATGCAATTACCGGCAACGTGGACGTCCGGGGCGGCTACTGCATGCCCAGGGCCTTTACGTTTGCGGAACCCGACCCCGTACCCCAGGTCCCCGCGCGGAAGAGCGAACTTCTCCATCCGAAGGATTTGCCGCTGGCCATGTATGAAAGCCCCCACCAGGTACTGCCCATGGTTCGAGAGCGTAAGGAGAAGGTTTCCCTGTATATGACGTATCAGCACAATCCGGTCTATTCCCATCCCGATGGAGAATCGGTAGCGAAGATACTCCGTGACGATCAATTGGTGCCGTTTCACGTCTGTATCGATGCGTTCTATACGGAAACCGCCCGGTACGCCGATCTCATCCTCCCCTCAGCCGTGTATGCGGAACGGTGGGAACTGGAAAGCCCGCCGTCTTTCGAGATGGTGCCCTTCGTATCTCTTCGCCAGCCGCTCATTCGGCCCCGGGGAGAGGCGGTAGCGTTAACGGATGTACTGATTACCCTGGCGCAGTACGTCGGCGGCGGCATGGAAAAATATTTTAATTTCACGACGAGGGAATACCTGACGGCGCAGTTAAGGTCCATCCCGAAATTGGTCGACAGGGGGGGGCTGCATTACCTCAAAGAACGCGGGTTCTGGTTCGATCAGGACGCCGCGCCTGACTATGGAGCCTACCGGAAACACGGATTCCCCACGCCGTCGGGTAAATTTGAAATCTACTCGGAGCGCTTGGAAAAAGCAGGTTTCAATCCCCTGCCTACCTACGAACCGTTAACCGCGGCGGGTGACCTTACGGACGAAGAACTCCATCTCGTGGTCTATCAATGGTCGGTACACACCCACGATCGCACCGGCAACTGCATGTGGCTCAGTGAAATTGTCCACGAAAACCCCGCGTTTCTCAATGCCGAGACGGCCGCCCGTTTGGGGCTGAGCGACGGAGACGACATCGTTGTCGCATCAAAAGTAGGGGAAATCAAGACCAAAGTTAAAGTGGTGCAGGGAATCCATCCGAAGGTCGTTGCCATTGGGGATTCGGTGGGTCACTCGGAATTCGGAAGGATTGCCCGGGCCGAGGCGTTCGACAGTAACGTGAAAACCACGAAATTGCTGTGGTGGCACGGGCACGGGAGCAATGCGAAGCCCATCGTGGCGAATGCGAGCGATCCGATAGGCGGCGGCCAAGGGTGGATGGACACGAAGGTGTGGATCAAGAAGGTTTAAGGGGAGGCGTTAGGGAATGATTCAGATACCAAAGATAAAAATGAAATATTTTCTGATGGCGTTACCGCTCATCGCCGTAATCGTTCCCATGGGGTTTGTTTCGCTTGAGCGTTTTACCACGTCGGATCAACGATTCTGCCTTACCTGCCACTATCAGATGTGGGGCGAGGATTTCCAGGTGCAATCCCAGATTCATCCGTCGCGTGTTCGGTGCCCCGAATGCCATGCGACCGGCTGGAATCCGATTATCCCGCCCAAGGATTTCTCGTCCGATCCGGAACGGGTGAATCCTAATTGTCTGCGGTGCCATGAAGCGATCGCGGACCGTTCGGATACCGAGGGATTCAAGTATAACGTTATGAAGATAAAGATTCCTCACCGGTTCCATCTGGATCTGGTGGGTGCCGTATGCACGGACTGTCACTACAATATCAAACATGATAAACATACGCCTCAGACGAACCGGCCCCGCATGGTCGCCTGTTTCAACTGTCACGACCAGGAGACGACGAGCTGCCTGAAATGCCACCCGAAAGGCGAGCATCTGCTTCTCAGCATGTTGCCCCGGCACGAGAAGGTGGCAGCACCCATATGCAACCGCTGTCATGAAGGTTTCGAGACAAGAACGCAGGATAAATACGGTATCGAATTTCAGCACAGGGGCCACCTTGCCGAAGGACTCGCCTGCGCCGTGTGCCACGAAAATAAGGTTCAGCACGGCATGATCGTAAAAAGTCGTTCCGAATGTCTGAATTGCCACCATAACGTAACCGACCGGGACTGTGCGGCATGCCACCAACGGCAGGTCGCCGTGCGGGCGGGTACCGCCGTGGCGGGTATCGAAGGCGCGCCGGACGTTATGGCTGATTTTGTCGATTGCGGCGTCTGTCATGCGGGGATTGCTGAAGGCCATGACCCGGAGGCCGTAAGGGCTGCGTGCAACGGTTGTCATGACGAAACGGCGGTGGCGAAACTTGACGAGATCCAGCGGGAGGTCGAGGCAAGTCTGGAAGAGGTTTCCCGCCTCTATAACAGTCTTGCGGACACGTCTGCTCCCGACGCGGTTCTGGTTGCCGATATTCTTGCGGCGGTACGGCGGGATGGAAGCCGTGGGTTCCATAATGCTCCCTACGTGAAACAACTTCTTAAAACGGCGGATAAGAAAGTGACCGTACTGGCAAACGCGGGACCCCGCTAAGGGGTCGCGTCCCGGTGTTTCGCCGGGGTTCCGGGCACTATGGCAACGAAGTCGTGGAGCGAGACCGCCCTTTGGTGAATGGATACGTTGGAGGATAGGGTAACATGAAACGTATGAGGTTTTATGTCGGTTTGATTTTCGTCGTGTTCGTCGTCTTTCTCGGTTGCAGTGAACAGAAACCCGCGCCGCTTTCCACGGATTTCGCCGGAACATGGCTGGGTTCCGCTGAAAATACGGGAAGTCCCAACCCTACCTTTCGACTGGAGATACGGCAGGAAAACGGTGCGATTACCGGTTCGATAGATTCGAAAGGAAGAGAATTCGTCGAAGCGGACATAACGGATTCGCGCATTGAAAACGGTGTCCTCTATTTCCACGCCAAGGCGAACGGCGATACCCAGTATAAGGATCACCTCTTTATTTTCAGTGTGCGGAGGGAGGCCGATTCCCTTAAAGGGACGTGGACGGATATTCTCGAGGGCATGGACGGTCCTTTTCTGCTAGACTTGGAACGTTAGCCGGTTTGAGCCAACCGGGCTCCGGAGACGAACCGCATATCGAATGCGCGTATCCGGAATTCTTTCGGAACGCCGTGTTTTCCCGGGCGTTGTGCAGTACGAAATGCCGGAGGATCGGACATGAACTTCGTTTTCATCGTGATTGCCTTTGTTTTTGCGCTGGGAGGGGTGTCGTCCGGTGCGCCGCCGGAGCGTGAAACGTTTCCGGGGCAGGCCCCCCGGGAGCAGAGGGTCCCTACGTATTTCGTTCCGCCGCCGCCGTTTTCGGAAGGGATTTTCCCGTGTTCCCAGTGTCACGCCGGTATGGAAGCGAACCCCACCCGCAGAAAGCTGGAGTTATATCACAACGACATCGAATTGAAAAACCACGCGGAAGATCAGCGCTGGTGTCTTGATTGCCACGATGCGGAAAACCGGGACATGCTGCGGCTTGCCAGCGGCAAACTCGTACGTTTCGAGGAATCGTATCTTCTGTGCGGCCAGTGTCACGGCCCGAAATTCCGGGAATGGAAAGCGGGCGTTCACGGAAAACGTACGGGGGAATGGAACGGCAAGAAGGTGTACCGATTGTGTGTTCACTGCCACTATCCCCACCAACCACGCTTTCGACCGCTTACCCCGAAGCCACCACCCATCAAACCTGATGAGATCAAGTAGGGAGGCGATAATGCCAGGTAGGGAGGCGATAATCCTATGAGTAACAAGAAGCTGCCCCAACCGCGGGAACGCAAACTCCGACGGCGGACACTGCTCAAAGGTGCGCTCGCCGGAACCGCCTCCCTGGCAATCCCCCGGGGCTCCGCAGACGCGAGTGTCTGGGAGGCCTTCTTCCAGAAGCACTTCCGGGAGATGAATGACAAGGAAAAGGAAGCCGTCGTTGCCCGGATGAAACGGGAATATTCCGAGCGGTATAATGTCGAACTGGATATCAGGACAAACAAACCGATTCCCGGCGTGAAATTCGGGTATGGGCTCGATCTTTCCCGTTGTATCGGGTGTCGCCGTTGCGTTTACGCCTGCGTTGAGGAGAACAATCAGTCACGGGATCCCCAGATCCATTGGATAAGCGTTCTCCGGTTCAAAAAGGGCGATAAGTGGGTCAACGATCTGGAGGCCGCGGACAAGTATTATAACCCCGAAAAGGTTCCCGAACCCGGTTATTTCTATATGCCGGTTCAGTGTCAGCAGTGCGAAAACCCTCCCTGCGTTCGAGCCTGTCCGACCCAGGCCACGTGGAAAGAGGATGACGGTATCGTGGTCGTGGACTATAACTGGTGCATCGGATGCCGGTATTGCATGGCGGCGTGCCCCTACGGGGCCCGGCACTTTAATTGGGCCAAGCCGGGCATCCCGCGGGAAGAGATCAATCGCGATACCCATTATCTGGGAAATCGTCCGCGGTACAGCGGGGTTGTGGAAAAATGTACGTTCTGTATCCAGCGGACCAGGAACGAACCGGGTCGCTATCCAGCCTGCGTCGAGATCTGCCCGGTGGGGGCCAGAAAATTCGGCAACCTTCTTGATCCATCCAGTGAAATCCGCTATTGCATCGAACATAAGCGCGTGTTCAGACTGAAGGAAGACCTCAACACGAGTCCGAAATTTTTCTACTTTTTCGGTACGTAGGGGGAGCCATGCTGACGTTAATAAGAAATTTTTTCGTTGCGTTGAAGGAGATCGTCGTCGGGAGCAGGAACTACTACCTCTGGGTAGCTTTTCTATCCGTTCTGATCGTGCTGGGTGCGGCGGCGTACGGCCTGCAGCTGAAAAACGGTCTTATCGTTACGGCTATGCGGGATCAGGTGTCGTGGGGATACTACATCTCGAATTTCACGTTTCTCGTGGGTGTGGCCGCCGCCGCCGTTCTTCTGGTTATACCTGCGTATGTTTATAACTTCAAACCGATAAAAGAGATCGTGCTTTTCGGCGAACTGCTTGCCGTCGCCGCGATTATCATGTGCATCCTGTTCATCATGGTTGACATGGGTCGGCCCGAACGGGTGTGGCATATTCTCCCTGTGGTGGGCGCCATGCATTTTCCTCAGTCGATGCTCGCCTGGGACGTCGTTGTTCTCAACGGTTATCTGGCGATAAACCTCATTGTTTCGCTGTATGTGCTCTACAAGATAGCCCACAGCGAGGAATACAATATGAGCGTGGTTAAGCCCCTGGTTATGCTTTCCATCCCCTGGGCCGTGAGTATCCATACGGTAACCGCGTTCCTCTATAACGGTCTTGCCGCCCGGCCCTTCTGGAACGCCTCGATTCTGGCGCCCCGGTTTCTTGCGTCGGCGTTCTGTTCGGGACCCGCGTTGATGATTATCGTCTTTCAGATCATTCGAAAGATCTCCGATGTGGAGATTGAAAACAGGGCCATACATAAAATCGCCGAGTTAATCGCCTACGCCATGGGCATCAACCTTTTTCTTTTCGGCGCCGAGTTTTTTAAGGAGTTCTATTCGGGAACGGTGCACCAGGCCCCCATGCAGTACATGTTTTTCGGGCTGCACGGGCACGTCCGCCTGGTACCCTGGATGTGGGCCGCCCTGTTGTTTAACATAACGGCGTTTCTCCTTTTTCTCATGCCCCGGACCAGGGAGAATCCTTTCGGGCTCAACCTGGCCTGTGTTCTTGTGATCTGCGGGGTGTATATCGAAAAAGGGATGGGTCTCGTCATTCCGGGTTTCATTCCGGGCGCCCTCGGTGAAATCTACGAATACTCGCCCACGAACGTGGAAATACTTGTTGCAGTAGGCATTTGGGCCGCGGGTGCGCTTCTCTATACGTTCATGCTCAAAATCGCCATCCCCATTTATACCGGGAAGCTCAACTTTCACAGGACCAAGAAGGGGGAAGAACAGTCGATCGAGCTTGCGTCGGCGGGGTAGAAACCCGGTTTAGCCTCAGAGCACGCAGAGAGCCCGGAGTAACGGCAAAGCAGGGTCGTTGTTTTTCTCCGGGTCCTCGGTGATCTCTGCGGCGAAAGAGGCTTTTTACCGGACCGCTGAGATTTCCGCGGCTACCCCGACCCGCCGGGCGCCTTGTGTCGGAGCAGGACAGGCGGCTCAATACCGCCGGGCCGGGTTATGTTTCATCCGAAAGATCCGATTCTCGAGAGTATTAAGGTCGTCGAGCAGAATCCTCCGCTCCCGCGGCCCGAGCCGTCCGTCGCGTCGAAACCGGGCGCGTTTGTCTCGAATCGCGTCGAGCCGGGTCTTTGCGCGGGCGGCTTCGGGGCGGGTGAGTTCGCCGGAGGAAACCCCTTGATTGATCCGATACTCGAGCCGTTCGATCCGGGCCTGGATGTTCCCCGGCCCCGGCGTGCCCGGTGAGGCGCAGGCGGTAAGCAAAACCGCGGCGGTAATCGTGATGAACCATATACGCAAGAAAATCATTCCGGGCCTCCTTGGATGGGTAGTGGCATTCGTAGCAACACGGTAACACCGGAGCGAAGATGAGTCAAACGGTGTAGAAAGGCCCGGGACCGTGAAGGTCCCGGGCCTTTCGGCAGTGCGGTCAGGGAACGACGAAGTAGGTCGCCCAGAGATAGAGGTTTGTCAGGGACAGGTCGTTGGCCGGTGTGATGGCCATGTACACGGTGTAGGTCCCGCTCGGAAGGGACGCAAGGGCGACGGAGAGCCCGCCGAAGAGGGATTCATCGATGGCCGTGGCTCCCGCGTCTTCCATCCAGGGAACGAGCCCGTCGCTCAGCAGGGCTGTTCCCGACGGGGTAAAGAGGATCATGTCGTCAGGAATGAGACCGGGCGCGGCCACGCCGATATAAATATCCACGTCTCCCGCCATGGCCTGGAGGCCGGCGAGGATTTCGAGCTTTCCGTGATCCAGATCCCCCAAGCCGAGGGGTTTGCAGTTTTCCGGATCGACGTCGAGCACCGGCGTCTCCACCGGCGGATAGCTCCAGGCGTGCACGCCGTTCGGGACCGCCATGCCCTGGCCGTTACTGAACGTCGCCGTGACCGCGTGGTTTGCGTCCATGGTGTTGAGGCAGGTGACGGCCGTGCCGGTACAGTCCCCGGACCATCCGTCGAAGACGTGGGGCGGGGTCGTGGTGTCGTCCTCATCGGCCGTAAGCCAGACGGGAACGCCGGAGCCGAAACTCGCCGTACAGGTGTTGGTGGCGCCCGTGGTGCTCGTACAGTTGATCCCCGCGGGATTGGACGTTACCGTACCCGCGCCATGCACCGTGACCGTCATGGTGAACTGGCCCGCATCGACCACGTTTATCTGCCTGCCCTGGTGGTTGTTGCCCTCGTTGGACTCGGCAACCGCATTATCGTTATCGGCCAGCACACCTATGTAGTGCCAACCCGAAGAAGTGCCGGCGGGAATCGTAAGGACCGTACTGCCCACGGATGTCTGGGCTCCGGCAGAGAGCGCGCCCACGGCTGCCGTGTCCAGAAGGGTATCCCCCGCGGTAATCGTCGAGTCGGACGAGATATAGATCCCGACGGTCGAGGCACCTGCGTTTTCATTGCCCTGGTTCTTTACGGTAAAGGCGCCGAGGGTAACCGTGTCTCCGGCCGAAACGTCCGTCGGGGTAACCGTGGGCGCCGAAAGAATCACCAGGTCCGGGGCGGAGGCCGGGGCCGAGGCAACGGTGATCGTGACCATGGTCGTGTTGTTGAGGCCGTCCGATTCGGAGACCGTATTGTCGGTATCGGCTTCGAGAATGATGTAATACGTGCCGTCGGGTTGATCCGCCGGGATCGTCAGCGTTGTTCCGCCAAGGGATGTCTGCTGACCGGCCGAAAGCGCGCCCACGGGCTTTGTGTCGAGAAGGAGATCAAAGGCACCGAGCGAGGCGTCGGCCGAAAGATAAATCCCCACATTGGAGGCCCCCGCCGAGGCGTCGCCCTGGTTTTTAACCGTGAAGCCCGAAAGAGCCACCGTGCCGCCCGGTTCCACCGTGGACGGGGTGGCCGCGGGTGTGGTTGAAATAACCAGGTCAGGTTTGTCGGCCTTGACCGTTATTTGCTGTGCGTAATAATTGTCGGTTTCACTGGATTCCGAGACGTTACCTGTTGAGTCGGCCAGGATCCCGACGTAATAGGTCCCCGGTGCGGTTCCCGCCGGGATCGTCAGCGTCGCCGTCGTTGAGTATGATTCCGACGCCCCGGCGGCTACGGTGGTGGATTTAAAAAGAACGTAGTTTCCGAAAAGAGAGGTGTCGCCGGAATCAATGACACTGTCCGTAGAGATATAGATATTCCAATAAAAGTCGGTCGCGTCGGCGGTTCCCTCGTTGTTGATGTAAAACGTCCCCGTAAACGAGATCGTATCGCCGGGTTTTACGGTTGTCGGTGTGAACGAAAAGTCGTTGCTCGTCGTAACCGTAAGATTCGGAATGTAGAGCTGTATCCCGCCCGGCGGTATGATGGGATCGAGCGGCTGAAGGACGGGATCGAGCGGCTGAAGGACGGGATCCAGCGGGACGTATGTCGGTTTCACCATGACGAGATCGGAATCCGTGGCAAAACCCGCGGCAGGTATGAGCAGAAGAGCCGCCAGCGCGACGCATAACGACACGAAGATCCCCGATTGCCGGTGTCTTCCCTGCCGACCTGTGTTTACTGTGTTTTTCATCAGTGTTGCCCCCCTTTTCTTTGATGTGCGATGGTGTTTAAAGACGATTTTCGTCAAACGTTGGTTCTAGTCTGGCATACCCCCTATGCTCGCTCAAGGTAATTTTCACACCGGATAAAAGGTTGTAAACCGGCAGGCTTGTAAAACTTCCCGTGTACCAGGCCTGATTTCCGCCCCTCCTTCGTTTCAACCCTCTCTTGCCGTTCCGAATAATTTTTCTGGGATCAGCGCCGGATGCCGGGGCTTTTGTTTTGCCCCGATTTGACGATAGCAACAGCATAACTCAGAGACGCTCCGGAATCAAGGGGGCTCCGACGGAGGGTTGCCCTTGCAGTTGCATAAAACACGGGGCGTACATTCCGCACTTTCGCGAAGAGATTTCTCCGAATTAATTTCAGCGTAG
>CAYYSS010000043.1:0-13350 GCA_964474325.1 uncultured Nitrospirota bacterium | reverse complement strand
GAAGTCAAGTGCTGAAAATCGAGATCCACGACGCCCCGGCCCGGGCCCGCCTGGCCGAGCTGTCGCGGCGGATCGCCCCCCCCGGCCGCTCATGCGGGCCATCGGCGAGATGATTCTTACGTCCACCGACGAGCGGTTCCGCCGGGAGGAGGACCCCGAGGGGCGGCGGTGGACGCCGCTTCGGCCCGGGACGATCAAGCGCAAGCATGTTCCCCGCACACGCGGGGATGAACCGGCTCGCTTGCGCGTCTTCGAGAGCCTGTTTCAATGTTCCCCGCACACGCGGGGATGAACCCCGGGAATAAGGGACCTCAAGCCCCGCGGAGACTTGGGCGGCAAACGCCGGTGTACGGGTACCGCGGCCCAACCAGCGCCCACTGCCTCATTATCTCCCCGCGCCGGGAGGGAAGTCAAGTGGTCTGAAAAGTGCTTACCGGAAAATTACTGCCGCCTGGATCTCTTGTTGTAAAACGCCGGAACTTACCCATTTTGCTTCATGTTTCGCTTGACAACCGCGTGTTGAAATGAAAGAATCTTCCTGGATAGGGGAAGTCGGAAAGGAAGGATTGCAAAATGGAACCCGAAGTGATCATGGCACTCATCGCGGCAGGCTGGATTTGCCTGCTTTTCTTCGCGACCCGGTATACCTTCGTTCGTTGGAACCGGAAGTCCGAAATCGAAAAGAAACTCGAACTCGCTTCCGATCCGAACCTATGGATCGCAGACCGGCTTGGATTCTATGCGCTGGATGGAAAGGAAGGGGAACTGTTTAGATGGAGGAGTAAGGACGATTCTGATTACGCGCTTTTCCCAGCCTCCTCCGATGATGAGTAAATGACTTTGTCTCGTCAATTCCGTTTTTTATGGGAATTAACCGAATCGACCTGTTTTTTGCCTGATTGTGGACCACGCGCATTCGGCCCGGGGCCTCCGGGATCCTTTATCGGGTAGCCGAGGGGACCCCGGCTTTGCCCGGGGTCCAGGTCCTCCCGCCCAACGTTTTCCGGCCTCCTGCCCGGGTCCTCCGGCAGGCGCCCCGGGTATGTGGGGTAAACTGTTGACAGGGTCAATAGCGGACACACAACCCGACGGAACTGTTGGCGATCACTATAAAACCTGGAGGTGTTGCATGCATCAGAAAGTTACGCTTGACTATACAGTGCAGATATGGAAGGAGGGGGACCGGTTTGTAGCGCATGCGCTTCCGCTTGACGTCATGAGTTCCGGCCCGACGGTGGAACAGGCTCGAACCGCTCTCGACGAGGCAGTGCAGGCTTTCCTATTGACGGCGCAGGACATGGGGACGCTGAAGGAGATCCTTGACGAAGCGGGATATAACGTTCGGGGAAACGAATGGGTGAGCCCGGAATGGATCTCCATCGAGCGGCATTCCACGGTCGTCGGCTCCTGATATGCCCCGCATCGTTTCACTTCATTGGAAAGATCTTGAACGCGTGTTCCTTGCCGCTGGGTTCCGGTTCGCAAGGCAGGTTGGCAGCCACCGCACGTACGTCAAGGAAGGAGTCCTGCGGCCCATCGTAATACCTGCCCACAATGAAGTTTCGGTGTCGATTATCCGTAATAATCTGAAAACGGCAGGATTGACACGAGAAGAGTATTTCCGTCTTTTGCAAGGAGAGGGAACGCCCTGATGTTCGCCGAAGACGAATTACCGGCGCTCTCCGGGCTTCAGCATTTGCTCTATTCGTCTTGCGGGATGCTGTTGAGTTTACCTTAACGTTGCAAAAGATTCTTGGAGAAGGGAGAAGTTAGCAGTCGGCGGTTGGCAGTTGGCGGTTGGGCCGCACCTATCGCCAATCGCCCATAGCCCCTTGCCTGTCACGTCTTACGTCTTCCTGTCTCTTACGTCTTCCTGCCTTTCCGAGAAGAAGTAACGTCCTTTCACGTCTAACGTTTTCCGTCTAACGTCTTCCTGCCTCTTACGTCTTCCCGCCTCTCACCCCCCATTGCACTTGACTTCCTCTCGACGGCAGAGGATAATGGGGGTGCAGGCGGTGGCTGGACCGCGGTTTCCAAAAGCCGTCGCTGGGCGCCCAGGTTCCCGCGGGACCTGACGGCCTTTCATTCCTCATTCCTCCTACTCTCTTCCCCATACGAGTTCTCCCGCACGGTCGGCGGAAGATCCTGGTAACGTTACATTCCTGTTCAACGTCCGGGAGGCGTTTCTTGAAGGCGCGGCGAACGGTACCGGACCCGGCCGCCCTTCGGCCGTTTGCCCCGGGGCTTTTCAGGCGCCGTCACGGCGGCAGTGTGCAGTCCGCCTGGAGCGACGTCAGGTTCCCGGTTGAAAAGGCGCACGTGCACGCCCGGCCCAGATAACTTGTAACGACCAATTGCATACCCGAAAGGCGGCTCAGAAAGATGCGGGCGAAGTAATCGTCATAGACATATATGACCGTCCCACCGGTCGCGCTCAGGTCGGAATCGACAATGTTGATATACGACACGTCCGCCAGCTGTTCGGACGGGGCGGACAACCCGACGGCCCCGGCGCCCGAGACACTTACCGACGTCCCCCAGAGCCATAAACCGGATTCGGATGTCATTTGGATACCCGTATTCGACACCGAAGCATCCTTCACCGTGATCTCGGAATCGTAAACCGTCGGATTACTGGAATAATTCACTATACCGGTCGCATGTTTAAATTGTGATACATTGATCCGCACCCTCCGAAGGACCGGGGCGGCATTATTGTTATTATAAATACCTCTGCCGTAGTTCAAAGCAGCCTGCCCGGGCATCTCGATTACCACGTCGTTGATCGTGGGGCTTACGCCATCGTTATAGATACCGATAAACTCGTTGTCATCAACCGGAACATCCGTTTCAACAACCAGGGTAACGCCCCGCAGTTCGGCGTTATCCGCACCGACAATAAGACCCGTATCCGGGTTCGGACCGAATACCGCCCCAATGATCGTCGTCGTATCGACGCCGCTTCCCTCGATGTCCACGTAGGGGACCATCGCAAGGGCATCGATCCCAATGTAATAATTTCCCGGTTCGAGCTTAATAAGGTAGGGATTTTCCGAGTCCGCGCCGGTAATACCGGCGAGCGCCGTGCGCAGAGCCGTCCCGTTTTCCGTCAACGATCCCACCGGGGCCACGGTAATCGTACGTACCGTCTTCGCAGTGGTTCCGAGGGTGAGTACGGCTCCGCTTGCGAAGGCCCTGCCGGGCGAAAGACCGACAGCGGAGAGAACGCAGACGCCGGGAAGAAACACCGCCGTGAAAAACGCGGCGCAAAGACGCCGGGCAATCGATATGAGACCCTGCCGTTTCATCGCATCACCCCCTCAATCGCACGTCGCCGGAAGGGCCGAAAAAGAGCCGTTTACCGTGGCGGAACAGGTAAAGTGTGGCGTAACCCCGGAGGCGACACTCGTCGGGGTTGCGGCATCAAGAATGGAACCTTGGATATAGACCGTATAATCCACGTCGTTGTACACCCCGGTGTCGGCCGTTATCTTCGATCCATAGACGTGGATATCACCGGTGGGAGACGCGGCTTGGTTTTTTATGCCGATATTCGCGGGGGCACCCGTTGCCAGAATCTCGCACCGCGTCATCGTCGGGGCCGACGTCCTGTTATAGATACCCCCGTTTTCTGTCGTGGTCGTGGCGCTCGTTTGTATCACGCAATCCCGCAAGGTGGGGTCGCTCATGTAGTTGTAGACGCCGTAGGCTGCTGTTCCTACGCCGCTGGCCTCGATCGTCACCCCGACAAGCTCGGGAGCCGAACCGTAGATGTTATAAACGCCAAAAGCGTTATAGGATAGCTCCTGCGAAACGGCGACCGCCCGGACATTCACGATCCGCGGCGAAGCGTTGTCGTTCGAAATTGCCACCGCCACGTCGGTCGGCGGATAGCTTTCGACCGTGAGATGGCGGAGTTCCGCGTTCGAAGCACCCTGAACCGTACCGGATACATCAAAATAGGAAGGTACGGCGCCGACAATCCTGGTGGCGTTCACACCCGAACCTTCGATGTCCACGTAGGGAATCATCTCCACCGCGTTCGATCCCACCTCGTAGGTCCCCGGCTCAAGCTTGAGCAGAACCGGTTCAGCGGCGCTCGGGGGCGGATTCCGGTTCTTTATGGCGGCAATGGCGTCAAGGAGCGCCTGGCCGTTCTGTACGGTCGTACCCACGGGCGCCACCACGACCGTGGCGGCCGTGTTTCTCGTTGTGCCCAGCTCGAGAACCGCTCCGTTACCCCATGCGGACCCGGCTGCCGACAGCAGGATACCGACGACAACCGCCGTCATCCTAAGATGTTTCATGTGTTTTCCTCCTCTCAAATCGAATTGTTTTCTATTCAGCGGAAATTAGTATATCGCGTGCGGGAAATTACCGCTGTTTTTGCAAAACGTTCGGCGAAACGGGGCCGGGGCGCCCGCCTTCAGCGAAAGTCAGAGGGGAGAAGGGAGAAGGGAAAAGGGAGACGTAAAAGGCGGGAAAAAACGTTGGCAGTCGGCGGTTGGCAGTCTCTGGAAGACTTGAGACGGGAGAAGGGAAAAGATATCGGCGGTTGGCCGTTCCCCTGGCAACTAGCTACCAGCAACTAGCAACTGGCAACTACCCACCGGCAACCAGCCGGCAGCAGCGTCCGTCGAACACCCTCGGAGCCCCGTGAACTCTTTTACGCCGTCTCCCCCTGACATGAACTGCCGGCCCCGGCGGTGCATCCGTAGCAGTGGTTTCCCACGACGATCTGCCGTTTCTTTAATAACTCGTAATCGAAGTCCATGATGTATTCGGGGGCGCCGTGATTGACCGGGAGTTTGAGCATCTGGTTGAAATCGCAGTCGTAGAGCGTGCCGTCCCACCCCACCGAGACCGTGGTCTTGCACATGACGTTGTCCAGCGCCGCCGGGTTAAATGCCCGGACCAGCGTCTCCATGTACTCCTCGTAGTTTTCCGTCTTCAGCAGATACATGAGATACCTGCCGATAGGCATGTTCGTTATACAGAACAGCCGCGTGAATTCCACACCGTGGCGGTCTTTCAGCGTGGTCCGGTACTGCCGCTCGAGACTCGCCTGGCACCCGGGGAGATACGCCCCGGTGGGATTATGCACGATATCCAGCACAAGACCGGCGCCCTCCCTGCCGTAGCCCCTGGCGTTGAGAAGTCCTATTACTTTCACGACCCGTGCGAACACATCGTCGCCCCTCTGCCGATTGGTCCGCTCCTCGTCGAAGGCCGGGAGCGAGGTCACCAGTTCGACCCCCAGGGAGGCGTAGAGATCGATCAGATCCCGGAAACCGTCTTCGAGAAGAATCGTGAAATTGGAACGCACAAGGAGCCGCCTGCCGAGCTTTGCCGCCTCGCCGATAAACCAGCGGAAATGGGGATTCATCTCCGGGGTTCCGCCCGTAATGTCGATGATCGGAATGTCGGACTCATGGAGAATACGCAGGCACTGCTCCAGGATCTCACGGCTCATCACGTCGTCCCGGCCGGGGCCTGCGTTGACGTGACAGTGCCGGCACGTCAGGTTACAGCGGTTGCCCACGTTGATCTGAAAGATCTCGACACCGTCCGCATGCAGTGGACGGGCGATTTTCTCGGCAAAACTCTCGTGAACGATTTCGCGGGTCAGTATTTCCCGCTGTCGTTCAGGAGACAGAAGCGAAGACAGCTGAGAATCCACGGCCGTTTTCCTCACATCTCTTTTTTCTTGACGATCTTCCGCATCTGGGTCGCGTGGGCCAGGGTAATACCCGCCATCATGGCCGCACCCGTATGGACCGCCTCCATCATTTCGTCTTTAGTAATACCAAGGGAGAGGCATTTATTTGTGTAAGCGTCAATACAGTAGGGACAGTTCTGGGTCGTAGCCACCGTAAGCGCGATAAGCGACTTCTCCCGTTCCGAAAGCTTTCCCGCACCCGTCGCTTTCCCGTAGTAGGTAAAAAACGCCTTCCCCTCCTCCGGGGCCCACTCGTCGATATTAGCAAAATCCGCAAGATCTTTTTTCTCGTAATAGTCTGACACCAGGCTCTCCTTCTTTCACGGCTCCGGCAGTCGTTCCTCCGCAACCGTTCTTTTGTTTTGTATGAACATACTATACCCCACACGGGTCGCAAATAAACCTTACAGTTGCATAAAATACGGGGCCGGCGGCCTCAAAAAAATCCGCAACACGGCGTTATTATTGGTTGAAACAGCGCGGGGGCGCAGGTCTGTGTGATGTTGCAGGAATTCACCTTTCGTGGCGTCTGCGGTACCGAGCCCGGACCGGTGCGCCGTTTCAGGACTGTTGTGGCCGTGCGTATTTTTTTGATCCCACCGGCCCCTTTCGCGGGAATTCTTTTGCAACAACAGGGTAAATAACGATCGCGGGGAAAAAGCGGGTATTGCGGGAAAACGGCGGGGACGCGGGATCAAGCGCGAAGTTCTATATCGAACCGGGAACCGAGACCCCGAATGAGATCCGCGTGCGCGGCCTCCACTTCTTCGGCGGTCAAGGTCCGCTCCCCGTGGCGGTAGCGGATACGGTAGGCGAGGCTCCGTTTTCCCTCCGGCACTCCCTTGCCGTCGTACACGTCGAACAGGTGAACCGACTCCACCAGTCGGGACTCGGCATCGGCGAAATAAGCGGTCACGTCACGGGCGGGGACGTCCCGGGAAATGACAAAGGCCACGTCCCGTTCCACCGCGGGATAGCGCGGGATGGGTTCGAACCGTATCTGATGGGGAACCTGGCCGATAAGGGCGTCCAGATCGATCTCCGCAAGAATAACGTCGCCCTGCAGATTCCACCGCTCGAGCACGTCGGGATGGACGGCGCCCACGACGCCCAGGCGTTCGCCGTGAACGTGTATCGATGCCGTTTTGCCGGAATGATACCCCGCCTCATCCGCGGCGGTGTGAAACGACAGCCCGCTGATGTGCAGGTCCTCGAACAGCGCTTCCACAATCCCTTTTACGATAAAGAAACCTTCTCCGGGCGGCGGATAGATCGTGCGGGCTTCGGCCTGCCGGTAGACGATAGCGATCTGCTGGCGTTCTTCAGGCAGGGCGCCGTTTCCGTTTTTCTTGAAGTAGGACCGGCCGATCTCGAACAGGGCGATCCCGTCGGCGCCGTGATGGAGGTTTCTCGCCAGGGTGTGGAGAAGCCCCGGCACAAGGGTCGTGCGCATGGCCACGTCCTCCACGCGGATGGGGTTCTGTATCACTACGTAGGACCACCGGCGATCCCCACCGGGAACCCGCAGGCGATCCAGATCGCCCGGGTTCATGAAACTGTAATTGACCGCTTCCGAAAGCCCCCGCCCGAGCAGATCCTGCCGCGCCCGGGCACGGATGGCCCGCTCCCGGTCCCGGTGGCTGGGTTCACCGAGGGCCCCGCCCTGCGGGGTCTCCGGGATCTTGTCGTAACCGTATATCCTTCCGACTTCCTCGGCCAGATCGGCCTCCCCCTCTACGTCGCGCCGGCGGGGAGGCAGGGTAACGTCGAGAACGCCGCCGTCCCCGGCAGGCTCCACCGTAAACCCCAGATCCCGGAGAATGCCGATCATCCGTTCCGAAGGAACCGAAAGCCCCAGAAGGGCGTTTATGCGATCCGGCCGTACCTTGATGACCGGCGGCACAAAGGGCTCCGGATACGCATCGAGCCGCTGCCCGACAACCTGGGCGCCGGCGAGTTCGACAAGGAGAGCGGTCGCCTCGTCAAGGGCCTCGACAAGGCCCTCGATATCCGTACCCCGCTCGAAACGATACGAGGCTTCGGTCTTGAGTCCGAGGCGCCGCGACGTACGCCGTACCGATACCGGGTTGAAATACGCCGATTCAAGAAGAATATCGGTGGTCCCGTCCGTCACCTCGGTATTGAGCCCGCCCATCACCCCGGCTACGGCCACCGGCCGCTTGCCGTCCCATATGAGAAGCATATCGGGGTCGAGGGAGCGTTCTACGCCGTCAAGGGTCTTGAACGACTCGACGTCTCCGGCCCGGGCAACACGGATCGTCCGGTCCGCCAGGGTGTTGAGATCAAAGGCGTGGAGGGGATGGCCCCGCTCGAGCAGGACGTAATTCGTCACGTCCACCACGTTGTTGAGCGGCCGGATACCACCCCGTTCGAGCCGCCTCTTGAGCCACGACGGCGACTCTCCAAGCCGGGCGCCCCGGAGGACCCGCGCGGTATACCGCGGGCAGAGTTCCGGATCGTCGATCACGATCGCGACCTCCGGATCACGGTCGAGGGGACTGAACGTCGGGGGTTCGGGGAGACGCAACGAACCCGCACCGGCGGCGGTAAGTTCCCGGGCCAGACCGAGAATCGAAAGGGCATCGGGCCGGTTCGGGGTTACGTTGACGTCGAACACCGCCGCGTCGCCCTCCCCTTCCACGCCCTCGATCTCAAACCCGATCAGCGTGAGCGTCTCGCTCAGAGCCGTGTCGTCGGGAACATCACCCCCCAGGAACGAACGAAGCCATTCAACCGGAACCTGCATCAGAATTGCCCCAGAAACCGTACGTCGTTTTCGAAAAACAGCCGCAGGTCGTTTATGCCGAACTTGAGCATGGCGATACGTTCTATGCCCAGCCCGAAGGCGTAGCCCGTGTACTCCTCGGGATCGATGTTCGCCATCTCGAAGACCCGGGGATGCACCATGCCCGCGCCGAGAATTTCAAGCCAGCCGGTCCCCTTGCATACGCGGCAACCGCCCCCGGCGCAGATGACGCACCCCATGTCCACCTCCACCGACGGTTCCGTAAAGGGGAAGTAGCTCGGCCTGAGACGCATCGGGGTCTTCGGCCCGAATACGGCGCGCACGAAGGTCCTGAGTACCCCTTTGAGATGCCCCATGTGAACACCCCTGTCCACGTAAAGCCCTTCGATCTGATGGAACATGGGGGTATGGGTCACGTCCGAATCGCAACGATAGACCTTCCCGGGAGCCACGATCCTGATCGGCGGTTCCCCGGACTCCATGACCCGGACCTGTACCGGGGAGGTGTGGGTCCTGAGCACGATATCGTCGGTTACATAAAACGTGTCTTGCATATCCCGCGCCGGGTGCTCCCGGGGAATATTGAGGGCTTCGAAGTTGTGCCAGTCGTCTTCCACTTCAGGACCCTCGGCCACGTTGAAGCCCAGGTGGGTAAAAACACCGACGACCTCGTCAAGCACCTGGTGAATGGGATGGGCCCTGCCGAAAGGGGCCGGGACCCCGGGGAGGGTGACATCGATCGCCTCGGCCTCGAGAGCACGCCGGCGTTCGATCTCTTTGAGTTCGTCTTCCCGTCTGCCGATCGCCTCGTCGAGACGGGCCTTTGCTTCGTTTACGGCCTTGCCGAACTGCGGACGCTCCTCGACCGGAAGGGACGAGAGGGATTTCAGTTCCTGGGTAAGCAGCCCCTTTTTTCCGAGATAGCGGGTCTTGAGGTCCCGAAGTTCTTTGAGGGCGGCAACCGAGGCCAGTTCCCCTGTCGCGGCCTCGACAAGCGCTTGGAGCCGTTCGCTCACGCGACCGGATCCGGATTAGGCGACCAAAGCCTTTTTCGCGGTCTCCACAAGGGCACCGAAGGCTTGGGGATCGTTGACGGCAAGATCGGCCATGATCTTCCGATTGACCTCCACCTGGGCCTTCTGAAGCCCATCGATGAATCGGCCGTAGGTGAGGCCCTCGGCCCGCACCGCGGCATTGATCCGCGTGATCCAGAGCCGGCGCATCATCCGTTTCTTGACCCGCCGATCCCGATAGGCGAACTGAAGCGCCCGGTCCACGGTCTCGGAGGCCTGGCGATACAACCGACCCTTGCCGCCCCGGTACCCCTTGGCCTGCTTTAATACTTTTTTATGCCGACGCCGTGTCTTGACGCCGCCCTTAACTCTCGGCATGGTGTTTCTTTACCTCCACGCTAATATTCTTCTCTTCCGTCCCGACGCCGGCGACCCGGTCCGTCAAGCGTATGGAATAAGCCTTTTTATGTGCCGGTCCGCAACGTCCATGGTCGTGGTCTGGCGAAGTCTCCGGGTACGCTTCGGCGCCTTGCCCGTCATGATGTGACGTTTATTCGCCCGCGCACGTTTTATCTTGCCCGAGCCGGTGAGCTTAAACCGCTTGGCCGCACCCCGGTGGGTTTTCATCTTCGGCATCGTCCTCTCTCCTCTCTGCTCGCTACTGTACTCGCTGCCGTGCCGCGCACTCAGCGTCGTTGTCGTGCTTCTTCGGCAAGGCCGGATATTATAGCCGAAAGGGCCATCTCTTTTCCGCCCTTATCCCCCCGGCGCCGGACGTTCACGGTACGGTTTTCGGCCTCCCGGTCCCCAACGGTAAGAAGACAGGGTATTTTTTCCATGGCGCCCTGGCGGATCTTGTACCCGATTTTCTCGTTGGCGTCGTCCAGGTCCGCCCGGAGCCCCGCGGCCCTGAGGGCGTCTCGAACCTCGCGGCCGTATTCCGCGTGCCGGTCGGCTATGGTAAGCACCCGGGCCTGCACGGGACTCAGCCAGAGGGGAAAGGCCCCCGCGTAGTGCTCCACCAGCACACCGAAAAACCGTTCGAGCGATCCCATGAGAGCCCGGTGAATCATGATCGGGCGGTGCTCGGCCCCGTCGGAGCCCTTGTACTCCAGCTCGAACCGTTCGGGCAGGTTGAAATCCACCTGGATCGTGGAACACTGCCAGGACCTGCCGAGGCTGTCTTTGACCTTGATATCAATCTTCGGCCCGTAAAAGACCCCTTCGCCGGGGTCGATCTCATACGGCAGATCCTTACTCTTGAGGGCCTGTTCCAGGGCGGCGGTCGCCTGCTCCCAGTGCGCCGGGTCTCCGACATACTTTTCCGGCCGGGTCGAAAGATAAATGTCGTATTCGGAAAATCCGAAGGTCCGGAGGACGAAAAGGGTGAAGTCCAGTACCCGTCCGATTTCGTCTTCGATCTGCTCGGGAGTACAGAAGATATGGGCGTCGTCCTGGGTGAAGCCCCGGACCCGGAGAAGTCCGTGGAGCACGCCCGAGCGCTCGAAACGGTAGACCGTACCCAGTTCGCAGTAACGGATCGGGAGCTCCCGATAGCTCCTGAGACGGTTTTTGTAGATATTGATATGGAACGGGCAGTTCATGGGTTTTATCTCGTATTCCTGCCCTTCCACTTCCATGGGGGCGTACATATTCTCCCGATAAAAACCCCAGTGCCCGCTCTTTTTCCAGAGATCAAGCCGGGCCATGTGCGGCGTAAACAGAATCTGATAGTCCGCCCGAAGATGCTCGTCCCGCCAGAAATCTTCCATGACCTTCCGAATGAGGGCGCCCTTCGGATGCCAGAGTACGAGACCCGGGCCGGTCTCCTCCTGGATACTGAAGAGGTCCAGTTCCTTGCCGAGACGGCGGTGGTCCCGTTTTTTCACCTCTTCGAGAAAATTCAGGTATTTCTTGAGTTCCTTCGGGTTATCGAACGCGGTCCCGTAAATCCGCTGAAGCATCTTGTTCTTCTCGTCGCCCCGCCAGTACGCGCCGGCCAGGCTCAAGAGCTTCACCGCCTTGATACGCCCCGTGTGGGGTACATGGGGTCCCCTGCAGAGATCCACAAACCCCCCTTCTTCGTAAAGCGACACCCGTGCGTCTTCCAGCTCCTCAAGCAGTTCGACCTTGTATTTCTCTTTGCGTTCCCTGAAAAACGACAGGGCTTCTTCCCGGGACATTTCCCTCCGGGAAAACGGCGTCTTCCCGGCGATGATCTCCTTCATGCGGTTCTCTATCTTCTCGAGGTCCTCGGGCGTAAACGGCCGTTCGTAGTCGATATCGTAGTAAAACCCCTCGTCGGTGGACGGTCCGACGGCGAACAGGGCGCCGGGGAAGAGATCCGATATGGCGTGGGCCATGATATGGGCCGCGCTGTGCCGGTAAAGGTGTCTGCCTTCGTCGTCGGCGAAGGTGACCGTCTCGGCCCCCTCGGGGATTTCCTTCGGGAGGTCCCGGAGTTCACCGTCTATCTTGATGGCAATGGCGTTTTCGTTTCCCATAGGTTGTACTCCCGGCCCGAAACAAAAAAGGCATCATACGGATTCCATGATGCCCGCCGGATTCATAATGCCCTCCGGCCCGGATGTTCCCGCGGATGAGAGAAAATGGTAGGCCCGGGCGGTTTCGAACCGCCGACCTCTACCGTGTCAAGGTAGCGCTCTCCCCCTGAGCTACGAGCCTGTAATACGACTGAAAATCGTATCCTAAACCGGTGGTTACTGTCAAGAACCCGAACCCCGATCGAGAATTTCCTGAAGCCGCGCGGGATCCGCTCCCGCCGTCTTGAGAAAGGCCGCCACGTCGTCCGGCCGGAAAAAGAGGCGCAGTTTCCAGACGTCCCGGCCGACCGACTCGAAAACCCCGTCATCGAGTTCATCGATTATCCCCGACAGTTCCTCGATTACCCGGTCGTCCACCTCTCCTCCCCGCGGCCGCTCCGGAGGCTCCATGATCGCCGCGGCAATATGATCGATGGTCGAGGACCAGCGCGCACCGTGGGAACTGTCCAGAAACCCTCCCGCGTTCATTGCGAAATCCCCCAGCGCCGGTGTTTCCGGCAGGTCCCCCAGATGGGTTGCGGGGATACCGAGTTTCGCTTCGCATAATCGCAGGAGATTGTTCAGGAGAAAACGGGAACCGCCCTCGGGCATTCGATTCACCACCACCCCCACACCCGCGCCATCCCGGATCTCTCCGACCATGGGAGCTATTTCCGGATCGATCTCCCGGATACGTTGCTCGAGCCACTCCGTGCCGGTCGCGCCCCGGATCGACTCGCCCCGGGCCGCCTCTTCCAGGAGCGGGCCTATCCGCGGATGTTTTCTCAGGACCCGCTGGAGCCTCCGGAAGACGTAGCCCTTGACGAAGCCGTAGGCGTTGAGCACGGCCCCGGGTTCCGGCGCCGTTACAACGATGCGATGGTCGCCGACGGCAAAAAAATCGAGGGTATTGAAGTTGGTGCCCGCCGCAAGATCCAGAATAACGCAATCGGCACGGAGAGCCCGGGCGTGACGCAGGATCTTCGCCTTCATCCACGAAGCCGGATTCGCTACCCCCGGCACGAAATCTCCGCCGCTGATTATCCGGAGTCCGGGAATATCGGTTTCCGAAACAATTTCCTCCAGACTCCCCACCCGTCGGTCGACGAAATCCGCGATTGTTGGAAGTCGCCTGCGTATTCCCAGGTAGGTATGGACGTTCGCCCCGCCCAGGTCGAGATCGATGAGTATCACATCCCTCCCGGCCCGCGCAAGTCCGTGGGCGAGCGCGATGGAAAACAGGGTCTTGCCCACCCCTCCCTTGCCGCCGCCTACGGTGATGACCGGGTTTCTCCTGGTGTCTTCTTT
>CAYYSS010000042.1:0-13453 GCA_964474325.1 uncultured Nitrospirota bacterium | reverse complement strand
CACGGACATCCCGAACACGAACAACCACACGAAAGTCCCAGCAGCGGGGACCCTCACGCATCCACAATCCCATAAACTGTACATCGACCGTGACGATTTCATGGAAGACCCACCGAAGAAGTTTTTACGCCTCGCCCCCGGCCGGGAGGTCCGCCTCCGGTACGCGTTCTTTATCACGTGCGTGGACGTGGTTAAAGATCCGGCAACCGGCGAGGTCACGGAACTGAGGTGTACCTACGACCCGGCGACCCGGGGCGGCGACGCCCCCGACGGGCGGAAGGTCAAGTCGACCCTGCACTGGGTCTCCGCACGCCACGCCCTGGACGCGGAGGTACGGCTCTACGACCACTTGTTTACCAAGGAAAACCCGGAAGACACCGGGGAAGGGGAAGATATCGCGGCCTCTATCAACCCCGCTTCCCTCGACGTTGTCACCGGCGCGAAGCTCGAGCCGAGCCTCGCCGACGCCGGTCCCGGCGACCGGTTTCAGTTCGAGCGGCTCGGGTATTTCTGTGTCGATACACCGGCACGGGAGTCGGGCCGGCTCGTGTTCAACCGCACCCTTACCCTGAAGGATACCTGGGCGAAATTGAAGAAAAAACAGACGGGCTAGGCAAGTTCACGTCCGCTTGCTATAATCAAGCTATGAAGACGCCGGAACTGGAACATTCGAAACGCCGGTTCATCGGCAACGAGGCCGCGAAACAGCTCGGGTATAAAGTCTCGCACGCCTGTCCGAAGGCCCGGTCGACCGTGGAAGTCGATCTCCAGGCCGACCCCCGCTGCCCCCATTGCGGGGTTATTTTCCAGGTCGAAGAAGGCGAACAGGACAACAGCTAGCCCTCCGTCCCGACCTTCCGCGGCCGGGCACTCTTGTCCTCGGGCCGTACGATCCGGTATACTCCCTGAATGCTTGAATACATGCAGAAAAACATGCGGTGGTTTCTCCTGCCGTTCGCCTTTCTTATCATCGTTGTTTTCGTGTTCTGGGGTGTGGGTACCCGGGAACAGAGTCAGCGGCAGGTGGTTGCCGAGGTGGGTGATGCGCCGATCTACGCCGATGAGTACTGGCGCGCCTACGACCGGATGGTGAAGTTCTATCGCTCCGTTTTCCAGGACCAGTTCGACAAGGCGATGGAGAAGCAGCTGAACCTCAAGGAACGGGCCCTGGACGAACTGATCGACCGGGAAGTACTGGCGGCCTACGCCGAAAAACTCGATATCGCCGTAGGGGACCAGGAAGTTGCCGACACGATAAGAAACGACACGAACTTTCAGCGCGACGGCGTATTCAACCGTGATGTCTATCTGAGGACGCTGCAGATCAACAGAATAAACCCGGCGGCCTATGAGGAGTTGCGGCGGCGGGACCTGGTGCTCCGGAAGGTGCGGCGGGTATTCGATATTTCCACACCCCTCGAGACGGAACTCTCCGCCCGCGAAGGCTGGCAGGGCACCCCCTTCGGCTCACCGGACCGGATAACACGGGCCTTTCTCGACGGTCTCCGGCGCACGATGGACATCATGGTGAACCGGGATCTGATTTCGTCCTGATTCTTCCGCCGGGTCTTTTCCCGGTTCGCGTGTTCAACGTACCGTCACGTACGTTTCCCCGCCCCGCCTTATTTCGCAGTATTGCCTCCCTGCGGGTATAATCGACGGCATGATTTTTTCTTTCGGTACACTGCGAATGAGGTGTTTCGGCCCGGCCTTCTTCCTGCTCGTCGCGGGGATCTTTTCCCTTGCACCCCCGGCCGGCGCCGTACCGCATCTCTTCGGTTCAAAACACGAACCCCGTATCGAAACCACGGCCCCCGGCCTTCCGGAGCGGCTTGAGAAGCGAAGCGGCATTCCGGCGTCTGCATGGACGGGTCCTCTCGGTACACCGGCGACGGCGGAGGTGCTTTTTCTGCGCGTGGATTTCCCGCCCGATACGGATCCCACGACCACGGGTTCGGGCCAATGGGACGATCCCGCGTATGCCCGCGGGGGCGATCCGGATTATTGGGTCAATAAGACCGCCGCAGGGTTGAAGGACTATTTCGTCGAGGTCTCCTACGGCCGGTTCACCCCCCGGATCACCGTATCGGAACGGGTCTATCGTCTTCCCCGGACCATGGCCCGTTATGACGACACGACCGTCGGGGGGTATCTTGCTATCGTGAGCGACGCCGTAGAGGCGGTCGGGGCGGCCGGCGGGGCGGACCGGATCGGTTTTGCCGGGTTCGATGCGATTTTGATCGTACACGCCGGCGCCGGTGAAGAGACCGACAGCTATCTGGACAGCCCGGGGGATTTCTGGTCGAGTTTCTTCCCCCTGGTACCCCTGAATGCGCCGATTGTGACCGCCTGGGACGGTACCCCCGTATGGGAGGGAGCAATCGTTCCCCAGACGGGGAGTCAGGACGGCTTTACGGTGGATCCGCTTGGGATCTATACCCACGAATTCGGGCATTGGCTCGGTCTTGTCGATCTCTACGACACCTCGTCCGAACCCCAGGCCGTCGGCGTGGGTATTTGGAGCCTTATGGGGGGGCACGGCTCCTTTGCCCGGGAGGAGGGCGGTATTTTCGGGAGCAGTCCCGTACACCTGGATCCATGGAGCAAGTGGCTTCTCGGGTGGTTTGATGCCGTGGAGCCGGTCGCCGGAAGCGACGTGGGAGACGTTCTTCTCGAGCCGGCCGCGATGTCGCCCCGGGGGTTCATCGTTACGGCGTCGCCCGGGACGGAAGGGCTCCGCTATTTTCTCGAAAATCGGCAGGCAACGGGATTCGACCGGGGTCTTCCCGGTTCGGGGCTATTGATCTGGCTTATTGATCAGGAGCGTATCGATGCCACGTTCCAGAGTAACCGGGTGAATACGGATCCGGACCACCCCGGCGTTCGGGTTGTTGAGGCGGATAATTTGAATAATCTCCTCACAACGGTCTTCAGGTCCCAGGACACGGGCAGTGTCTCCGACCCGTTTCCGGGGTCCCTGGGACGGACCGAGTTCACCCCCCGGTCGTCGCCCTCGTCGTCGGCCGCCGGTGCGCCCGCCTGGGTTTCTCTGCGTGAGATACGGGAAGAGGGAGACGACGTGGCGTTTCGTCTGGGTTTTTCGCCCCCGGCGCCGACCGGGTTTTCCGTGGTCGAGGCCGGAGAGCGGGTCGTCCTGTCGTGGGACCCGTCCCCCGCAGAGGATCTGGCCGTTTACCGGGTCTACCGGGACGGCGTCGTTATCACTGCGACCACCGACACCACCTACACGGAAGCGGCCACCGGCCTTGTCTACGATGTCACGGCGGTTGACGTAAACGGCAACGAATCCGCCCCGGGTTCGACCGATACCTGCCTGGACAATACGCCCCCGGACCGGCCCTGGAATCTGGTCCCCGCCCCGGGGTCCCGCAACATCCCGCCGGAGATCCTGACGCTTTCGGCGACGTCGTTCGTCGACAGCGACGGCTGGGACGCCCACGAAGCGAGCCGCTGGCAGATCTGCCGGGACGCTCTCTGTGAAGACGTCGTGTTGGATTCGGGTGTAACCGCGGTCGATCTGGTGCGCATTACCTTCGAATCGGCCGGACTGGACATGGGCACGACCTTCTTCTGGCGCGTGGCCTATAGCGACGGGTGCGCGTTTTCCGCCTGGTCCGAGGCGTCGGCGTTTACCACGGAAACCATCGCCGGTTCCGTCGCCGATCCGCCGTCCAAGGATTCGGGAAAGGGCGGCGGCGGTTGTTTTATCGCCACCGCGGCGTACGGGTCGTATCTCGCCCCGGACGTGAAAACACTCCGCGGGTTCCGGGACCGGGTCCTGCTGAAAACCGGACTGGGACGGGCGGTTGTTCGCATCTACTATCGCCTCTCGCCCCCTGCGGCGCGCCTGCTCTCCCGCTCGCCGGCGCTGCGGGCCGTTGTGCGGGCCGGTCTCATCCCGGCCGTGTGGTGCGTAAAGTATCCGGTCGGCGTTGTCGTTCTTGCCGTCGTCGCGGCCGTTGCGGTTGTTTTCCCACGACGTATTTCCGCAGCGGACGTGAGAAGGGAGACGTGAGAAGGGAAAAGTCGGCGGTCGGCGGTGTTTGGAAGTCAGACGGGAAACGTGAGACGGGAGACGTTTCTCAGAAAATGACGTTGGCGGTCGGCGGTCGGCAGTTTCGATTCACCGTCCACGGCCCGAAGACACTCTTATCCAAAATAGATTTTTCTTCCTTCGTTCCCCCCCCTTGCACGAGGCCGAGCACCGGAGCGCCTGCCGAAGTAAGGATTCTGGGCTGTCTGACGACCGAAGGGAGGAGTTTCCAGAATCCCGGCAGGCGTGAGGAGCGCAGGGCATCCTGCCTCCGGCAGGACCTCGGGCCCGGGGGCGCCCTTTCTTCTGGTTCGTCTTCTTTGGGCGAGCAAAGAAGATGAACAAGCTCGTTGTTCAATCAAACCCGATGCACGGGCCAACCCGATGCACAGGCAAAGAGGAACCTCGTCCCAAGAAACCCCGTTTGAATCCGAAACCGATAAAGAAATCAGCAAACCAATCGTTACATATACGCTATTTTGGACAGCAATGACCCGAAGTAAGACGTGAGAAGGGAAAAGTTGACGTTGGCAGTCGGCGGTGTTTGGAAGTCAGACGGGAAACGGGAGACGGGAGACGTTTCTCAGAAAAAGACGTTGGCAGTCGACGGTCGGCGGTCGGCAGTTTCGATTCACCGTCCACGGCCCGAAGACTCTCTTGTCCAAAATAGATTTTTCTTCCTTTTTTCCCCCCCTTGCACGAGGCCGAGCACCGGAGCGCCTGCCGAAAAAGGATTCCGGGCCGGTCGGATCGACTTTCTGTCTCCGGCTTCAATCTGACGACCGAAGGGAGGAGTTTCCTGATCTTTGTGCCTCGCCCGTAGCCCATCCTTATTCTTCATCCCTCTCGCCTTTAGCCCGGTGCCCTGCGCCGGCATTTGCCGGCGCCGTTCGCGCGCCGGGAAAAACCCGATAGAATAGGGGGGTGGCCGTCTGTCCGTAAAACGTCCATAAAACACAAAGGGGAGGAATTGTCATGCCGGATCTTTTCGATCAAACCACGTTAAACGGGATGCCGCTGCGAAACCGTCTTGTCCGTTCGGCCACCTGGGAAGGAATGTGCGACGACGCGGGCGCGCCGACCGAGAAACTCAACGCCTGTTACCAGGCCCTTGCCCGCGGGGGCGTCGGGCTCATTATCTCGGGCTATACCTACGTACGGGTCGACGGTAAACAGCTCCCCCGAAAGATGGGGCTCGACAACGACACCCTCGAACCGGCCATGCGCGGGCTGACGGCCGCGGTCCACGAAGCCGGCGGTGTTCTCTGTGTCCAGTTGGTCCACGCGGGGGGCCAGGCCACGGCGGCATCTGCGGGACGGACACCGCTTGCGCCGTCGGCCGTGGAGACGGCCCAGTTTTCGGAGATTCCCGACGAGATGTCGCACGAGGATATCGTCCGGGTGATCGAGGCCTTCGGCTCGGCCGCGGGGCGGGCCAAGGCATGGGGATTCGACGCCGTCCAGCTTCATGCGGCCCACGGTTATCTCATAAACCAGTTTCTCTCGCCACACACAAACCGGCGAACGGACGAATTCGGCGGGACGGCGGAAAACCGGCGGAGATTCCTCCTGGACGTCTACACGGCCGTGCGGGGGGCCGTGGGGAAAGATTTCCCCGTCCTCGTGAAACTCAACGGTGCCGATAACGTCGAAGGGGGGCTTCGGATCGAGGATGCGGTCTCCGCGGCCAGGGCGCTGGACCAGGCGGGCATCGACGCCATCGAGGTAAGCGGCGGTACGCCGGCCTCGGGCAAGGAAGGACCGGTGCGGACGAAGATCGATGCGCGGGATAAGGAGGCCTATAACAGGGACCTTGCCCGGGCGGTAAAACAGGCGGTCTCCTGCCCGGTCATGTGCGTGGGCGGGATCCGCTCCTACGAGACGGCGGAAGAGATCCTCCAGGCCGGCGACGGGGATTATATCTCCCTTGCACGGCCCCTGATACGGGAGCCGGATCTCCCGAACCGCTGGCAGGGGGAGGACCGCTCCCCCGCGAAGTGCATATCGTGTAACGGGTGTTTCAGGCCCGGACTCAAAGGCGAAGGGATTTATTGTGTGACGGAAAAGAAAGAACGGGAGGAAAAGAACCGGAAGGAACCGTGACGGCTTCTTCCCGGGGCTGTCCCGTCGGTGAGTTTCTTTATCCGCACCTTTTTTGCGGTCCGCCGAGAAGGTGCAGGCGTGTTGCCGCGTCGGCTCTTCGGTTGTGGCTCCAACGCCGCGTCGGGGTCGGGTTCCCGTATAATATCGGGAAAGCACAGCGTTTGCGAATTCAGGGGAGGGAATATCAGACGCGCTCGGGACAGCTTCGTTGACGGCGGTTTCGCGGGCCGCGGCGCCGACGTCAATACGGCCGAAATACGGGGCCGCCGGAACAAAGGCGTATGAGCGAGGTGATCAGGATCCTCGTCTTTGACGGGGATGCCGATGACGGGAAACTCATTGCCCATCTCCTGGAGACCTCCCACGAGGCCTTTCGGGCGGAGCCGGTCTCCGATCCCCTGGCCTTTGCCGAACATCTTACCCGGGGCGATTTCAGCGCCGTTATCACCGAATATGCCCTCGCCTGGGGTGACGGCCTGCAGGTACTCGAGGCCGTAAAGGCACGTTACCCCGCCTGCCCGGTACTTCTTTTTACCGCCGGGAAAGACCCGGAGGTCTACTCCCGGGCCCTGCGCAAAGGCCTCGACGGTTTTCTTCCAAAAACCAGCAACGGTTATCTCCGGCTTGGGGCCATGGTCTGGGAACTCCTCTGCCGTGTGCCCACGGATACGGCCCGCGAGACCGGAGAAGACCGTCTCATCGACGAACTCCCGATTGGCATTTTCTACGGGGAGGTCGGTCGGGGTCTCGTCCGTATCAACCGCGCGGCCCGGGAGATTTTCGGCTTTTCGTCGTCGGACAGGCCCGGCGGGCGTGATCTCGGTGAATATATTTCGGGCCGGGAGGCGCGGGAGGCCTGGGACCGGGCCCTTGCCGGGCGTAACCCCCTCCATGATTTCGTTACCCGTATCCGGGGCGCCGACGGGGTTTACCGTACCGTCCGCATCCACCTGGCATTCGAGGGCGACGCCGTTATGCCGTCGGGCTACGCCGGTACCGTGGAAGAGCAGACGCTGTCAGCCGGCGCGGAGGCCGCCGCCGGCGACGGCAACCTGGACGTGACCGCCGCCGTGTGCCACGATCTCCAGGGGCCGATTCAGATCGTACGCCGTTACGGTCGCCTGCTGGACGAACGGCACGGTGAGGCACTCGATAAGGAGGGAAGCCGTTTCCTCCGGCATGTACTCGAAAGCGCGGAGCGCATGCAGGAGCGGGTCGACGATATGCTGGCCTTTGCCCGGGCCGGTACAAAGACTGAAACCGCGGGGCCCACGGACCTGGGGCTTGTAGTAGAGGAGGCCCTCGCCGCCGTCCGAGCCGCCATCGACGAGGCCGGTGCCGAAGTGGACGTTGGTCCGCTCCCCACGGTTAAGGCCGATTCGACGGGAATGCTTCACGTCTTCGAGAACCTGCTCGGCAACGCCCTGAAATTCCGCGGGGACGAGCCCCCCCCGGATCCGCGTGTCGGCCCGGGAGGTTGAAGAGTCCTGGGTTATCCAGGTTACGGACAACGGCATCGGTCTCGACCCCCGGGACGCGGGAAGAATATTCGAGCCGTTTAAAAGGCTCCATACGTCGACGGAGTACCCCGGGACGGGAATCGGACTTGCTATCTGCAAAAAGATCGTCGAGGCCCATGGAGGACGGATCTGGGTCTCCGGTGAACCGGGGGGCGGGGCCGCCTTCTCCTTTGCCCTTCCGAAGATGGAGGAAGAACGCGGACGTATCGCCGCGGACACGGTTTAGTTTTTTTATCTGCGGCTTCCCGGGTCGGGTCTTCTCGACGAAGGGTCGATTCGACTTTGCAATGTGCAAAGAAGTTTTCATCCGGGTACGGGCGGCCGGTTTGGTTGCGGCTCCAAGGCCGCCTTGGGGAAATATATGACGACCAATAGCACACGAGTATTGATGATCGAAGACGACCCCCGGGAGGCGGAACTCGTCCGGGATCTTCTTTCCGGGGTTCGGGGCATGGCCTTCGACGTTACGTATGAGGAGCGCCTGAAGCCGGGGGTCGAGCGCCTGACCCGGGACGGGGCGGACGTGGTTCTGCTGGACTTCAAGCTCCCCGACGGTTCGGGGCTTGCGGCCTTCAATCAGGTGCGCGCCGCCGCACCGACGGTCCCCGTAATAATCGTCACGAACATGGAAGACGAAACCCTGGCGATTGAGGCGGTGGGACAGGGCGCTCAGGACTATCTCCTCAAACGGGACCTCGATACGGGGCTGCTGGGCCGGGCTATCCGGTACGCCATGGAGCGTGCCCGTGCGGAACGTGCACTGCGGGAGAGCGAGGAACGGTTTTCGCTGGCCGTCCGGGGCGCTAACGACGGGCTCTGGGATTGGGATCTGGCGGGGCAGACGATCTACTTTGCACCGCGATGGGCTCGGATCCTCAACCACGAGCCGGACGAAATCCAGCCCCGTGTGGACGAGTGGTTCGAGCGGGTTCACCCGGACGATGCCCCGGGTTTCCGCGATGCATTGGACGAGCACCTGGCGGGAAAGACCAGGCATTTCAGTTACGAGTACCGTATCCGGACGAAACACAACGGGTGGGTATGGGTCCTGAGCAGGGGCCTTGCCGTTCGTGACGAATCCGGCCGGCCCACCCGCATGGCGGGTTCCCTTACTGATATTTCCGCCCGGAAAAGGGCGGAGGAACAGCTACGGTACGACGCCGTGCACGACACCTTGACGGGGCTTCCCAATAGAACGCTTTTCCTGGACCGCCTGGGCCTGTTGCTCCAGAGGTACCGCCGCAACCGGGATGCCGGGTTTGCGGTCCTCTGTTTCGACGTGGACCGGTTCAAAAACGTGAACGACAGCCTGGGACACGAAGCCGGGGACGCACTGCTCTGCAGGATTGCAGAACGGTTCGGCACCCTCCTGCGTTCGGGCGATACCCTGGCGCGCCTCGGGGGCGACGAATTCGCGATACTCTTGAGCGACGTGACGGACCTCGTGGAGGCGATCCACGTGGGGGAACGGGCACGGGGTCTGCTTGAAGAAACGTTTCGGGTAAACGGCAACGAGGTCTTCACCTCCGCCAGCGTGGGAATCGCGGGGAGCGACCGTGCCTACGAACGTCCGGAGGAAATCCTCCGGGATGCGGAGATCGCCATGTACAGGGCCAAGGCCAGGGGGGCGTCTACCTGCGAAGTCTTCGACCCGCATATGCACCGCCGGGTGGTCGCCCTGCTCCAATTGGAACAGGACCTGCGCCGGGCGATCATGAACAAGGAATTTATCGTCCACTATCAGCCGATCGTTTCGGTCTGTAACCGTCGCATAACCGGCTTTGAGGCCCTCGTCCGCTGGAAGAGACCCGGGCGGGGCCTGGTGCCGCCGGAGTCGTTTATCGGTGTTGCGGAAGAGACCGGGTTAATGGCGCCCATCGGCTGGTGGGTCCTGGAAGAGGCCTGCCGGCAGACGCGGCGCTGGCAGGACGTATACGTCATGGATCCGCCCATCGGCGTGAGCGTGAACGTTTCCGGAAAGCTCTTCGTTGAGGACGATATGGTCGGCCGCGTTATCGCCGTTCTGGAAAAGACCGGGCTCCCGCCCGAGTGTCTGCGGCTGGAGATTACGGAAAACGTCATCATGAACCACGGTGACGGGGCCATCGGAAAACTCGCGGAACTCCGGGCCCTCGGGGTACAGCTTCACATTGACGATTTCGGCACGGGGTATTCTTCGTTGAGCTATCTCCAGAGTTTTCGATACGACTCTCTTAAGATCGACCGTTCCTTTGTTCGGGGGCTGGGTGGCGCCGGCAACGGCGAGGCTATCGTCCAGACCCTGGTCGCCCTGGGCGACCTGCTCGAAATGAACGTGATTGCCGAGGGCGTGGAGACGGCCGAACAGTTCCGTCAGCTCCATGCCATGTCGTGTCCTCAGGCCCAGGGCTATTGGATCGCCCGGCCCATGGACGGGGTGCAGGCGGATCGTATACTCGCCGAAGGGCCCGTTTGGAATGCCTAGCCCCGGCCCGCAACAGTTTGACCTCTGAATCCACCCGGTGGTATACAAAAGGAAAGGGGATGCGGGGGCGGGAAAGGAGAACGCCGTATGTTTTTGAAAAAATTGTTTTTTATCGCCGTGTTGGTTTCCATCGCGGCAGCCCCCGCCGCAGGTTTCGCTGAAGCCCCCGGAGAACAGACTTTTGACAAGGGCACGATCCTCAAGGAAGCCGCGGATTTCTTCGGCGAAGGCGCAGAGGGTCTCGCCGAGGTGGTGGAAAAGGCTTTTAAAGACCTCGGACGGCCGAACGGGTATATCAAGGGCGAGGAGGCCGGGGGGGCCATTGCCGTCGGCGTGCGGTATGGGAGCGGCACCTTGATCCTCAAACGGGGGGAGAAACGCACCGTTTACTGGCAGGGGCCCTCCATTGGATTCGATCTCGGGGCCAATGCGGCCAAGGTCATTGTTCTCGTTTACAACCTGGACGACTCGGAATATCTGTTTCAGCGGTTTCCGAGCATCGAGGGAAGCCTCTATTTCGTGGCGGGCGTGGGCGTGAACTATATGCGGAGCGGTGATACGATCCTTGCCCCCATCCGGCTCGGGGTCGGGTGGCGTCAGGGGGCGAGCGTGGGCTATATGCACTTTACGAAGCAGAAGTCCTGGAATCCGCTGTAATCCCCCGGCCGTGGGGCGGCGGGCTTGTCGGACGATTATCCATCTCGATATGGACGCGTTTTACGCGTCCGTTGAGCAGAGAGATAATCCCTCGTACCGGAAGCGCCCCGTCATCGTGGGCGGCGGGCTTCCCCGGGGTGTGGTATCCGCCGCTTCCTACGAAGCCCGCCGTTTCGGTATTCATTCGGCCATGCCCATGGCCCGGGCGGTGCGGCTCTGCCCCGACGGCGTCTTTCTTCCCGTGCGCATGGACCGGTACGCGGACGTTTCGCGAAGCGTCTTCGGGATATTCCACGAATTCACACCCCTGGTGGAGCCGCTCTCCCTGGACGAAGCCTTCCTCGATGTAACGGCCAGCGAGAGTCTCTTCGGCCCCGGCGCCGTAATCGCCGAAAAAATCCGCCGGCGGGTCCGCGATGTTACGGGCCTTACCGTGTCAGCCGGCGTGGCCTCGAATAAGTTCGTTGCAAAAGTAGCGTCCGATTTTGAAAAGCCCGACGGTTGTACGGTGGTCCCCGCGGACCGGATAGAAGGGTTTCTGGCGCCCCTTCCCGTCGGCCGTATCTGGGGTGTAGGCAAGGTGACGGAAAAGGCCCTGCGGGGTCTCGGCGTCCGTACGATCGGAGAACTCCGCCGCGTATCCCGGGAGGTCCTCGACCGGCGGTTCGGGTCGACCGGAAAGCTCCTCTGGGAACTCTGCCGGGGAATCGACGAGCGTCCGGTCGAGGTCCCGGGGCAGGCAAAGTCGCTGGGCCGTGAAGACACCTACGGCGTGGACCTGGTAGAGACCGGGGAGATCAGGCGGTGCCTCCTCGACCTTTCGGGGCAGGTGTCCCGGCGTCTCAGAAGAAAAGGGCTTTGCGGTAAAACCGTGACCCTCAAGGTAAAGTATGCCGACTTCAGGCAGATAACCCGGTCGGTGACCCTCTCCCGGGCGACGGACGACGACGGAGAGATCTACCGGGCCATCCTGCCCCTTCTGGAAAAAACCGAGGCAGGCCGGCGCCCCGTGCGCCTGCTCGGCGTAAGCCTTTCCCATTTGGGCGCCGGGGAAGGGGAACGACAGCTTGCCCTTTTTTCGGACTCAGATGAGAAAGGCCGCCGTCTCAACGAGACGATTGACCGATTAAGCGACAAATACGGTAAAGACGTAGTACGCCGCTCTTCGCTTCTCAACGGATCCTGAATACTCGGACTAAGTTCCCGGCGGCATTTCCGTCGTCCCGGTAGTGTTGCGGACCCCGTCGCCCATACTCTGCCGACGTCACCTTGTCCACGCCGCTTGCCGATCGCTTATTCAGCGCCCGCCGGCTTTCCCGTAGAAGGCTCCCATCCAGACATCGGGGCTGTACCGGCACTTCAGGGTGTGCGACCACCCCTCCGGCCTGCATGGTTCTCTGTGTACGCTTCACCTGTCTTGTTCATCCCGTACTCCGTATTCATTCAATGGACTCCGCAACAGGCGCAACACTCGATACGGGTGGATGGCCAATCCTTACCCGACGGGGACTTCCACCCCGCAAGATGCGCCAAGCTTGCTTGGCGCAAGCCGCCGTAGAGGCGCGGGTTACCCCGCGCCCCCGGCACAGATCCCGGCGTGCGGAATTACCGCACCGGGCTCCTCAAGGGTACTCGCTTTCGCAATCGGCATCCGACGCTCCATCACAATATCGGGTTGGGTCGGCTGCTCCACGGCGTGATCCGGGGTAACGGAACATCCGGCAGCTTCAACAACTCATAAAACCGCCGGCCCCGTATTTTATGCAACTGTAAGGTTTACTCAGTCGCTTTACGTGCCATGAATGAGAGGATTTTGATTTTTCCGCCCCCGGCAAGGTTCTTTTTCGCCTTCCGTCCCTGACCCCGCCTTCAAAAACACCCCGGCGCAATCAAGCTTTTCCCCTAAGCGCCGCGGCTTCATGAACCATGGATTAGTCCCGGGCACGCGTCCCGCGACTCGGAACTAATCCTTTATTTGTTCGCTCTTCTTATCCGTGAGAGTGGAGTAGTTGGGATGATATGCGTTTAACCCTTTTCCATGCCGTTGACTCATGTTCGGCCTGCCAAAGTTCATAATTCTTCTGCAAATTCAGCCAAAGATCCGGCGTGGTATCGAAAGCCCGTGCAAGACGCAATGCCATATCCGGGCTTATGGAACCTCTCTCGTTAATAATTTTCGAAACAGTTTTCCGAGAGACACCGAGAATAGAAGCCAATTCCGTTATCGTCAACGACAACGGCTTTTGGTAGTCTTCCCGGATAATCACGCCAGGGTGGGTTGGTTGCCTCTTCATTTCAACACCTCTCAATCAGTGATAATCGTCATAATCCACAATGTACGCATTACCCCCAAAGAACTCGAAAACAACGCGCCAGTTTCCGGAGACCCTTACCGAATACTGTCCCTTTTTGTCTCCAGTCAATTTGTGGAGTCGAGATCCCGGGTAATTCATATCCTTGACGTCGTCCGCCGCATTCAAACGGTCCAAAATTCGGGAAAGTTTGTCCGCGTGTTCAGGTTGAATCCCCTTCTTTTTTCCCCGGAAGAAAAACTCTTCAAGTCCTTTGTGTTTAAAGGATTTGATCATAACAGATTGTAACCGATGTGATTTTTCAAAACCATTCCCCAGTTTAAGGGGGTAGTTTTTCAAAACT
>CAYYSS010000041.1:0-14069 GCA_964474325.1 uncultured Nitrospirota bacterium | reverse complement strand
GATTATCCCAACGTTTTACGACTTCGACGACCGGTCCCGGGGGGGGATCGAGTCGGTGGACCGCCAGGGGAAACGACAGTTTTTCCCCGTGATATCGGCTTCGGTGGGTATCGCCGTAAACCAGTCGGCACGCCGGTTCCGGCACTACGGCGAGATCAGTCAGGCGGCCTCGGAGATGAAAAAGTTTGCGAAGACCCATGAAGGAAGCGTTTTCAAGATAGACCGCCGCGCTTCGACAAAGACCTCACTTATCCCTTCCGGGTCCTGAACAATCGAATGTCCCGGTCGCGTGAGCATCGAAGACAGGATAAAGACCCGAAACAACGAGCCGCGAATGAACGCGACTGGTCACGGATTGGTAAAGACAAAAGAATATAAGACGCCACGAACGGGCACGAAAGCGGTACGAAGGGGGAGGGGATAAAGGTAAAAAACTTTTTGGCTTTTTCGAGAAAATTCGAGCGAATTCGTGGATGAACAATGGTTTTACATGCTATGTGCCTTCTCTGATGGTCGCGCCCGCCCTTTATGTGGGCGGGCTCTCCGGTTGACTTCATTGTACAGGCTTCATTAAAGTATTCGGTCATGAGAAAGCCTGTTATTGCCGGGAATTGGAAGATGCACAAGACCCAGGCCGAGGCCCGGGAGCTGGCCGAGGGTCTGAAGGATGCCGCACAAGCCACGGCGGACCGCGTGGAAGTGGTCCTGGCTCCCCCGTTTACGGCGCTTGAGGCGGTCCGGGCCGCAATAGATCGGAGCGGTATTTATCTTTCGGCCCAGGACGTGTTCTGGGAGACCCAGGGGGCCTACACCGGGGAGGTGTCGCCGGCCATGCTTGTTGACGCCGGCTGTTCCCACGTTATCGTAGGGCACTCGGAACGGCGCCAGTATTTCGGCGAGACCGACGAGACGGTCAACAGGAAAACCCTGGCGGCCCAGGAGGCGGGCCTGCAGGTAATCGTCTGTATCGGCGAGTCTCTCGAGCAGAGGGAGGCGGGTGAGACTCTGGACATACTCAAGCGCCAGCTCGACGGCGGGCTCGCAGGGGTTGATTTCTCGAAACTTACGGTCGCCTACGAACCTATATGGGCGATCGGCACCGGTAAAACCGCAACCACGGCCCAGGCGGAGGAGGCCCATGCCTTTATCCGGTCACACCTCGGGACGATGAAAACCGCAGAAGCGGCCGACGGGGTTCGCATCCTCTACGGCGGCAGTGTCAAGCCTGACAACGTGGACGACCTGATGGCTCAGCCCAATGTGGACGGAGCGCTTGTGGGCGGGGCGAGCCTTAAGGCGGAGTCGTTCGCGCGGCTTATCCGGTTTCAGGCGGTTTGAATCCGGCGCCCACGGGGCCCGGCCTGTAAAGCGTAATCTGAGAGAGGAGTGTAGGTTCGTTTCTATGTACTATGTACTGATTGCGATACACGTAATTGTCTGTCTGTTTCTGATCCTCGTGGTCCTGCTTCAGACCGGCAAAGGCGCGGAGATGGGGGCTACGTTCGGGGGCGGTTCGAGCCAGACCCTGTTCGGGAGTCGCGGTGCGGCTACGTTTATGAACAAGCTGACGACCGCTGTGGCGGTTACGTTCATGCTGACGTCCCTGGTTCTTGCCGTGATGTCGGCGCGCCGTGACGCGGCGACGTTGATTCCGGAAGAGCCCAGGACCGAACAGCCTGCGGCTCAGGTTCCCGCGCCGGGTACCTCGGGACCGGTAGCGGAACCGAGTGCTGCGCCGGCCGCTCCCGCCGACGATTCGAAAACGAGTACGGCTCCGGCCGGCGACCAGGCGCCCGCAGGGGCGACGCCCGTCCCGAAGGCCGAGGGAGTACCCGGGAAACAGTAGTCTCTTTATCCGCTGACGCCACGCCGGGTATATCGTCAGACGAAAAAACAAAGGCCTGCATGCCGGAAGGCGTGCAGGCCTTTGTTTCCGGTACTCCGGTTCAGGCGCCGACCGTACTGCGCAAAACAGCCCCCTTTGTGCCGATAACGACTTCCTTCAGGGGGACATCGGAATGGGCGGCCTCGTGGGCTTTCCGAACGATCATGGGGAGCCCGCCGCAACAGGGAACCTCCATCCGAACCACCGTAACGCTTTTTACCGTGCTCCACCGGAAGAGTTCCGTGAACTTATCCAGGTAAAGCTGGGCGTTGTCGAATTTGGGACAGCCTATCATTACGACCTTGCCTTTGAGGAAATCCTCGTGAAAACTCTTATAGGCCACGGGGACGCAGTCCGCCGCCACCAGGAGGTCGGCTCCTTGAAGAAACGGGGCCGTGGGGGGGACGAGTTGGATCTGTACGGGCCAGTGGCCCAGGTCCGAGTCCCGGTCGCCGTTGTCGGGGACGGCGGTAGCTTTATTGGCGCAATCACAGGCCGTAGCGTCGGCGAAATTGATGACTTGCGACGAAGGACAGGCCGAGGGCGGGGACGTCGGTGCCGGTTGCGCGGCTTTCCTGGTCGAGAGAAGTTCCTCCACGGCGGTTTCGTCGAATTCATCGGCCTGCCGTTCAACGATTCGCAGGGCGTCTTCGGGACAATCACCGAGACACGCCCCAAGACCGTCACAATATTTCTCCGCGAGGAGTCGCGCCTTGCCGTCCACGATCTCTATAGCGCCTTCCGCGCAGGAAGGTACACAAAGCCCGCAACCCGTGCATTTTTCTTCGTCGATCTCGATTATCTTCCGTTTAACCTGCATGTAGGTCTTTCCTCCTTATGAAGGTGTTGTCGCCTCTTTGCCGAGGACCTCACGGGCGAGCCGGCTCCCGGCAGACGTAAAAAAACTGTTTTTGGCGATTTTCTCAAGCTTGTCGGCCGCCAAGGGCCGATCTTTACGGTCATCGAGAAGGTTTACGATCAAGTCCGCGTCGTAGACACATTTGAAATTGATCGTCTCGTCCTTCCGTGGGTGATGGTGGTGCCCGACGATATCACAGACCTCGTCGATAAGAGGGTCTTCCGCGTTAAGCCGCTCCAGGATCTCCCGGGCTATAGGCGGGCCTTCAAGCTCCTGATACTTGGCGGCGGAACTCCCGTGCTTCTGTTCAGCGGCAAGTATTCCGATATCGTGAAGATAGGCCGCCGCCAGGACCACCGCCATGTTCGCGCCGTTTTCTATTGCGATTTCCTCGGCGTAGCGGGCAACCTTGGTTGCGTGACCGATCCGCCTGAAATCCCTGCCGAAATGGCGTTTCATCTCAAGGGCCACCCGGTCTTTCAGAAGGTCCTGGCGCTCGGCGATGAGTTCAGGCGGGAGATCCCCGAGACACTGTTCCGCAAATTTGCAGTGGGATGCGCATCCGAAGTCGATATGGGGGTTCAGCATCTTCTTTTCGCACTTGGGGCAGGTAATGGAGGTGTCGTCCTTAAAAAACTCTATGGCGTACCCGCAGTGCTCGCAGGGGATCTCAAAAACCGCATCGAGGTCCCAGAATCTGCTGTCTTGTCCCGCGCATTTCATGCCGCACCTCCCATCTGTCTGTCGCCTGACGCATGATACAACAGTCGGTATAACCGTCTCCGGCTACCATATAAGTCTACCGCCGGGCGGTTTGCAGCGTCTATGACGGGGGTCATAGGGGCGCCGAAGGCGCAGGCGGAGAAAGAAACGGCGGGCGGGTGCAGGATTTTCGGATGTTTCCGGATCTTAGTGTGGTTGTGCTCCCCGCGCAACGCAGGAGCCTTGGGGCTTTCCGGTTCCGCAGAAGAAGGACTATGAGAAATGCGGGCTAAGGTTGAGGGAAAAGTTTGCAGTCGGTGGCAGGCAGTAAGCAGGCGAGCTTGTCCGCCTGCCAGCTTGAAATGCAGTTTTTACGTCCTCAGATACCGTAAAGATAGTGGCATACCGAGCACCCTTCAGGGGGGTCGGGCATTGCGTCGATGGCCGCCTGGAGGGCCTCGTTGAGTTTCGGCAGGGAGGCCTCGTTAAGGTCGCTCCGGGCAAGTTGTCTGTCGTGGGCATCGACCCGGGCCTCGAATAGCTCCCGGTAGAACCGGCACGTGTCGGTTTTCCATAAATCGTTAAGGTCCGCGTCGGGTAACCGGCCGTAGTGGACGGTCGGCATGGTCACCGGTTTGCCGAGAAACGTCGAGGGTCCTCCGATAGCCAGATTGATGCACGGGGCGACCGAACCGTCGTAACGGACAAACAGGGAGTTCCGGGGATCCTGATCGCATACCGATTGTTCTTTGGGCGAAAACGAAAACGCCGTGGCGCATATCTTGAATTTTCGGGCCAGTCGCCGTGCCCGGCCGAGGGCCTTTTCCATCTTCCGTACTTCTTTTGTCCGGGTGCCGGCAAAGAGGGCGAAACCGCTTCCGTGTTCACCCCGCACCACGTCGCACTGTTTGAAGTTGACCTGATCAACGCCCAGCTTGGCCGCAAGGCGGACAATATCTTCCAACTGGTGGACGTTTGCGGGCATCATTACGAAGTTGATCATTATCCGCGGAGCGATTCCCGGCCGGAGCGAACTGAAGCCGGCGATGTTGTCGCAAACACGCTGGAAATCGGATCCCAGGCGGATCTCTTCGTAGACCGCGGCCGTCGTTCCGTCTACGGAGAAACAGATCCAGTCAAGCCCCGTGTCCATTATCCGTTTGCCCCGTTCGGGATCCAGGAGTAGTCCGTTCGACAAGAACCCGGTCTCACATCCCGCCGCCTTGGCCTCGGAAAGCCAGTCGTCCAGGCGGGGCTGCAACAGGGGCTCACCACCCCCGGTAAAGTCAATCGCCCGGGTAGAGGGCAGATACGGGCGGAGGGCCGCCCATACCCCTTCGTCCATTATCCCCCGGTCGCCGGCCTCCTGCCGTATCTGTTTCCAGGGGCACATGATGCAACGGAGGTTACACGCTATGGAACTTTCGACCTGCCACAGACGCCACGGCTGTTCCGCCTCCGAGGACGGTTTCAACAGCCTGGCGCGGAGGGCCTCCAGGCGCCGGTCCACGTGACGGGGCCAGACGACGGCCGCCGTGGCCATCCATTTCGCCTCGCGGTCCAGCCATGCTTCCCCTGCCGGGCCGCGTGCGGCCGTAAGGATCTTGTCCGCTACGTCGAACAGGGGGCGTCCGCATATTTTCCGGGGACATACGCCGGGCCGTTCGTGTTCCCGAAGGGCGTTCCGCTCGAAGTCCGTTGCGACGGTACCGGGGTAGATGTTGATAACGTCGATTCCCAGGGGCGCGACTTCGAGACGCAGGGTGTTGGTCATCACGGCGAGCGCGGACTTACTGCCGCCGTAGACACCTTCCGTGGGAATAGGAATCCGGCCCGCGCACGAGACGATATTGATGATGCGCCCGCTGTGCCGCTTTTTCATGTGGGGAAGAAGTCGTTGGATAAACGCCAGGGGCGAGAAGGTGTTTACTTCAAACAGATAGCGGAGTTTGTCGGCGGCGACGTCTTCCATCGGCGCGAAGTAACCCACGCCTGCGATATTGAAGAGGACGTCGATGTGCCCAAGGGCATCAAGTGCTTCTTCAACGACTTTCCCGGGTTGTCCTTCCCGGGAGAGATCCGCGGCGATCGAAACAGCCTGCGTGCCATCCGGGAAGTAGGTGAGCAGTTCGGCCAGGGCGTCTTCGGACCGGGATGTGACGACAAGATGCGCGCCGGCTACTGCCAGGCGCCGGGCGATGGCGGATCCCAGCCCCCCGGTGGCCCCCGTAATCAGTATGTGCTTTTGTCCGAACGAATACCGACTCAACGTCTTTTCCCGCCGATTGATGTACTCGTAAAAAGTAAGAACGTGTCATTGCGAGCGGAGCGAAGCAATCCCGTCGTCCGCGCGGTATTGAAAAACCGGGCTTGCCGCGTCGCAAACTCCTCGCAAAGACGGCACAGGAGACTTTTTGCGGGGGTATCAACGATCAGGGTCGAGAAAACGATATCCACTGAAACAATTCACCCCCTTTAAGGCGCCGCCCCCGTTAAAATCGAAACGCTCCCTTGTTGTCCGGTTTCGTTCCGTTTCCATATCGACAGTCCTCCAATCCGATCTGTTGTCTCCGAGGAGCTGTTCGTTCCTATACCCGTAACCCGATGAAGTCCTTATAGCTTTCGATAATTTTGTTCAGGTCGATGAACGGAAGAAGAATGAGGCCCGCGGGGGCGAACCATTTGTATTTGTTCAGGTTGATTCTGCCGATGGCGGCGTTTGCGATATTGAAGAAACGGCAGTGGGCGTCGATGAAATACTTCGGTGGAGGCGGCATGCCGTCATACTCCTCTCCGTCAGACCGTTCGTGGTGTCCCTATAATGTCACAGTTTTTGCCGCCGTCCAAGAAATGTTTGACGGTTCCCCGTAATTTCCTGTTGATGAAGAAGACGCCATGCCGGGTCTGTGGGCCGGCATGGCGTCGCGGTAAGGGTCAGGCCGTCACGGCTGTTTCTTTCAGGATCTCTTCGCAGGAGAGATTGTCCCGGTCGATTCCGAGCATGTCGGCCAGGTCTTCGCAGGGGTCGCCGATCAACTTGAGGTCGAAGGTCTTCCGGAGTACGTCCATGACCCCGGGAGAAATGAAGTCCGGTGCCTTCGGGCCGATCCGGATGTCTTTGACTCCCAAGCTGAACAGGCCGAGAAGGATCGCCACGGCCTTCTGCTCGAACCAGGAAAGGACGATGCTCAGGGGAAGTTCGTTGACACTGCAATCGAAGGCCTCTGCAAGGGCCAGGGCGATCTTTACGGCCGAGCCCGAATTATTGCACTGGCCGAGATCCACGTAGCGGGGGATCCCCGTATCAGCGATCGTGCCGAAGTCGATGTCGTTAAACCGGAACTTCCCGCAGGAGGTGGTAAGGATCACGCAGTCGTCCGGGATCGCCCGGGCCAGGGTCCGATAGTACTCGCCGCCTTTGCCCGGGGCGTCGCATCCGGCGATTACGAAGAAGCGGCGGATCTTGCCTTCTTTCACCGCCGCGATGATTTCCGGAGCGATCTTCAAGACCGTTTCGTGGTGAAAACCGGTGGTAAGCGTCTGGTCGGACCGTACCGCCGCCGCGGGAAGCGAGAGGGCCTTTTCAATGAGCGGACTGAAATCCATGTTTTCGATCTTGGCCACACCTTCGAGCCCCGTTACCCCGAGGGAGAACATACGGTCCGCGTAATCCGCCTTTCCGATGATCGGCATTACGCAGTTTGTGGTAGCCAGGATGGCGCCGGGGAATTCCGCGAAGAGTTTCCGCTGGTCGAACCAGGCCTTACCCACATTGCCCTTGAGATGGGCATACTTCCGAAGCCCCGGGTAACCGTGGGCCGGAAGCATCTCGGAATGAGTGTAGACGTTTACACCCTTGCCTTCACTCTGTTTGAGGAGTTCCTCGAGAGCCAGGAGGTTATGTCCTGTAACGACGATCGCGTGGCCTTCCACAGCGTTCTGGCTTACGGTAACCGGCTGGGGCACGCCGAGGCGCTCCGTGTGGGCCCGGTCGAGAAGATCCATGACCTTCACCGTGGCGGTCCCCACCTCCATGGCCATGTCGATATGCTCGGCAAGGTTGAAATTGCTGTTGGTGAGGGTCATATAAAGGGCCTTCTGGGTGATGCGGTCCACGTCCGGGTCCGTGTGGCCCAATTCCTCGGCATGGGTCCGGTACGCGGCGACACCTTTCAGCGCGAAAACAATCGTGTCCTGGAGACTTGAGATCTCCTCGTTTTTCCCACAGACGCCGATCTTGATGCACCCCCCCGCCGGGGTCTGTTCGCATTGGTTACAAAACATTCGTTATGCCTCCTTTTGGCTAAGTTGTCTCGACTCTTCCCGTCGACGTTGAGGGGAGTTTATCTTCGAACGGGCGGCCGGAGGTATGATGGATGTCATGGTTGCCCTTGCAGCGGCATAAAATACGGAGCCGGCGGCCTCAAGAAAATCCGCGACACGGCATGAAGGATGGGCTATAGGCGAGAGGCTATGGGCGAGCGTCCGCCGAAAGCGGGTGCACCGGCCCCTTTCGCGGCAATTCTCTTGCTACCCGGCGGAAAGACTGCCGCTCCGGAATCCTTTGAGATCCACCGTAACCCAGCGGAACCCAAGATCACTGAACGCGGAGGCCACGTGGTTCGAGACAGAGACCAGGGCCGGAATATCTTCCCGATCGACTTCAATCCGGGCAAGGCCTCCGTGGTCCCGGACGCGGATGTTTCGAAATCCCTTCTGCCGAAGGAAGGCCTCGGCCCGCTCTATCCGTGCGAGCCGATCTTCGGTAATCTCTTCCCCCTGAGGTATCCGTGACGCCAGGCAGGCCATCTGGGGTTTGTCCCACGTAGGGAGGCCGAGGGATCGGGAGAGCCGCCGAATGCGATCCTTTCCCAGGCCGGCATCCGCCAAGGGGCTCCGGACGCCCAGATCTCCCGCCGCCCGGTGACCATGACGGATTTCCCCGAGGTCGTCGGCGTTGGTGCCGTCGACGATGACGGCACCTCTCTTTCGGGCCAGGGGAGCGATTTTTTCGAAAAGTTCTTTTTTGCAGTAATAGCACCGGTCGACGGGGTTTTTCCGAAACGCGGTTTCGCGAAGTTCCGCGGTAGGGATAACGTCGACGCGTGCCCCAAGGTCTCCCGCCGTCCGAACTGCAAAACGCAGTTCCTCCCGGGGGAGCGTGGGGGAGTCGCCGATCGCCGCGACAACGGCCGGCGTACCAAGGGCATCTATCGAGGCCCGGAGAAGGAGAGTCGAGTCTACACCGCCGGAGTAGGCGACGACAACTCCGCTGAATGTGCGAAGGTTGTCGACCAGTCCGGCATAGACCGCGCGGTCATGGTCTTCATGTCGTGCGGATGTCGTAGTTTTCCTGGTGATAGGACTTCTCCGCGAGCAGGGCGATGTTGAGATCGAAATCCTTTTCGAGAATGGCGATCTCTTCCTGTTCGTCGTCGTAGAGAAGATCGATCACATCGGGATGGGCCAGGACCTGAATGCGGGATCCCTGGGACGAGGGCCCCATGCGTTGGAGCCGCTTGACGATTTCATAACAGACCGTGGTGGCCGATTTCACAACACCCTTGCCCTCGCAATAGGGGCAGGGTTCGCAGAGGATGCGTTCGAGACTTTCCCGCACCCGCTTCCGGGTCATCTGAATAAGTCCCAGGCCCGAGACGTCGAGGATCGTGTTCTTCGCTTTGTCGTGAGACATGGCCTCCTGAAACGAGTGAAAGAGACGGTTTCTGTTTTCCTCCTTCTCCATGTCGATAAAATCCACGATGATAATACCGCCCAGATTCCTGAGGCGTATCTGGTAGGCGATTTCTTTTACCGCCTCGAGGTTTGTCTTGAAGATGGTGTCTTCCAGGGTTTCTTTTCCGACGAACTTTCCCGTATTGACGTCGATTGCCGTAAGGGCCTCCGTCTGGTCGATGACGATATACCCGCCGGATTTGAGCCAGACTTTCCTTCCGAGAGCCCGGGAGATATCCAGTTCGATGCCGAACGCATCGAAAATAGGTTCGAGCCCCTCGTAGAGCTGTATCTTATGTTCAAGTTTCGGGAAGTAGGTCCGAACGAATTCGAGGAGCCTTCCATGTTCCTCTTCGGAATCGATAACGAGCCGTTCCACGTCCTGGCTCATGAGGTCTCGAATGCCCCTGAAGGCCAGGTCCAGGTCGCTGTAGAGGAGCGAGGGTGCATTGGCCCTGCCGTTTTTCCGCTGTATGTTTTCCCAGAGCAGGACGAGAAATTCCATGTCCTTGGCGATCTCGTCTTCCGTTGCCCCTTCGCTCGCCGTGCGGACGATAAAGCCGAATCCCGGCTCGCGAAGGCGTTCCACGATTTCCCGCAGGCGCTCCCGTTCACCCTCGTCCGTCAGACGACGGGAAATGCCGATATGGTCCACGTTCGGCATAAAGACCAGATAACGGCCCGGCAGGGTTACGTAGGACGTGACCCGTGCCCCTTTCGTACCGATCGGATCCTTGGATACCTGTACGAGGACTTCCTGGTCTTCCTGGAGTACATCTTCGATCGGGTGCTGGACCGTGCGCCGCCGGTCGGTAAAATCCATGGTCTCTTCATCCACCAGCCCCGAGACCTCCACCATGTCCGAGAACACGTCGGAGACGTAGAGAAAGGCCGCCTTGTCGAACCCCACGTCCACGAACGCCGACTGCATGCCCGGCAGGATACGCACGACCTTGCCCTTATAAACGTTTCCCACCAGGGAGGCGTTCCGCTTCCTTTCGACGTAGAGTTCCGCTACCTGGCCGTTTTCGAGAAGCGCGACCCGGGTCTCGTGGTGACTTGCGTTTACGACAATCTCACTGTTCATGGTTCCTCACGCGTCCTTGGGACGAACCCATTCTTCTTGTACTCGGCCCCAGAGTCCTATTCGGCGGACGGTTACCTCCCGATCACCGTCGGTGCGGAGGCCGAGGGCCGTTAGCACGCCGGCAAGGCGGGCCTTGTCCCGGGGGCCGTCTTCGAGGGAGATCAGCAACCCTTCTCCCGGTTTTTGTTCGATTTCCCGCACGCAGGAAAACGGATTTTCCCGGCCGGCGGGTTTTTCCCGGCCGGACCGTGCGTCCGCCGGAACCTCGACCCCCTGGACGTTGACCACGTAATCGTATCTTACAACGAATTTCCCGAGACTCGGCGTTTGTGTCGAGATGCCGCGAACGCCGAACAGGGGAATTCCTTCCGGCAGAGTCCGCCTGAGGGCATCTTCCAGGATTCCCGCCCCGTAGGCACCTTCCACGTTCACGTCGATGTATTCGTCGTCGGATTCAACACCGACCGGCAGAGGCGGGCCGAACGAAACCCGGGGGTGGGGGTGGAAACCCTTGGAGTAGGCCATGGGGATTCCCGCCCGGTTCAAGGCCCGGATCAGCAGGTCCATGGTTTCGCGATGGGAAAGAAAACGCAGTGTACCGGTTCGGCCGAAGCGGATTCTGAAACGGCCGGATAAAACCGGCGCCGCACCCGGGTGAGGAGTCTTCCGGGCCGCCACCGTGTTCGTTATCGCGTCGGGCCGGCGTATGCGGGAATCTCCGCATTCGAGCCCGCAGGCGGAACACTGCCGCCGGCATTCGTCGGTCATGCGGCCTTCCAGTGCGTGCATCCTTTCCCGGGCGAGGAACTCTTCGGAAAACCCCGGATCGACCATATCCCATGGCATGGGGGTACCGGGACCGGCGCCGCGGGTTGCGGCCTCCCAACCGATACCGGTTCTGTCCATGGCCCGTTCCCACCGCTGTCGGTCGAAGCCCTCGGTCCACGCGTCGAACCGACAGCCTTCCCGATACGCGGCCTCGATCAGGTCCGCGGTTTCCGGCCCGCCCCGGGCGAATACGGCTTCCAGTACGCTCAGTTCAACGGCCTGCCCCTTGAACCGGGCGTGTTTTCGCGGCAGGGCGTCACGGAGCCATCGCTGGCGCCGCCGGAGTTCCTCCATGGGGAGCTGCCCGTTCCACTGAAACGGCGTATGGGGTTTGGGTACGAACGACGAGACCCCCAGATTAAAGGCTACTTTCCGCCCCCGGGCCGTCCGTCCGGCCCTGAGGCCCTCCTTCACCATACGGACGATGCCCGCGATATCGTCTTCTTCCTCGGTGGGAAGCCCGATCATGAAGTAGAGTTTGATCTGATCCCAACCCGCGCCGAACAGCATGTCCAGGCTCGCGAAGAATTCCGCGTCGGTGATGTCTTTATTGATAACCTTACGGAGCCGGTCCGTACCGGCTTCGGGGGCAATGGTAAACCCGCTTTTCCGCTCGCTCTTTATCTCACGGATGATTTCCGGCGAAAGGGCGCCCACCCGGAGGGATGGAAGCGAAAGGGCTACATGGCGATTCCGAAACCGCCGGTTCGCCTCCTGAAGAAGGGGCAGGAGACAGGAGTAGTCACCGGCAGAAAGAGAGGTAAACGAAAGGTCCCGGTAACCCGTTGCCGCGAGGGACTGTTCCGCCAGATCCATGATCCGTTCGAGACTGCGTTCCCGCAAGGGGCGATAGAGCATACCCGCCTGACAGAACCGGCATCCCCGGGGACAGCCGCGGCTGATTTCCACGGCGACCCGGTCGTGGACGGCCTGGTGCGCGACAACCGGATTTGTAGGGTAGAAGGCTGTATCGAGATCCTCGACGATCTGCCGCCGAACCCTTTTCGGCCCGTAGGCCGGAACGTAAACCCCCTCAAGTTCGGAAAGGCCCCGAAGACGCGCGTTCCGGTCTTCTTCCCTGTCGAAAATCCATATGATCTTCGGGATGATATCCTCCCCGTCGCCGAGGATGAAGGCGTCGATAAAGGGCGAAAGGGGCGCCGGATTCATCGCGGTAGGCCCCCCGGCAAGGACGATCGGGTGGCGCTCCGTCCTGTCCTCCGCCCGCAGGGGAACACCGCCCAGGTCGAGCATCTGCAATACGTTCGTGTAGGCGAGTTCGTATTGAAGGCTGAAACCCACCGCGTCCAGGGCATGAAGGGGGGTCCCGGTCTCCAGGGTGGTGAGGGGAAGTCCCGACCGCCGCAGTTCCGCCTCCATGTCCATCCACGGGGCGAATACCCGCTCCGCCGCCGCGTCCGGCACGTTATTGACGAGACCGTAGAGGATTTTCAGTCCCAGGTGTGACATGCCGACTTCGTACGTGTCCGGGAAGGCGAGACCGATGCGAATACGGGCCTCTGGTTTCCTGACGGCGTTCCATTCCCCGTCGATATACCGGCTCGGCCGGCGGACCTTATGGATGACTGATGCACTCATAACGGCAAAAGAACAACTATTTTAGCATTGGAGGCCCGACGCGTCCCGCCCGTGAAATCTCCGGGATCCTGATCCGGGGTGATTTGAAGTAAGACGTTAGACGTGAGAGGCAGGAAGACGGAAAACGTTAGACGTGAAAAGACGTTACTTCTCCCGTCTCCCTTCTAACTTCTCCCTGTCCTTTACTTCTCCCGTCGTCCCTCTCCCTTTTCCCTGTTGTCGCATCGGTTCTTTGGTTACGGCTCCAAGGCCACCTTGGGGTTTATTTTTTTGTTACCGCGAGTTTCAGGAGAATAACGATGATCGGAGCCGCGTGAAGCAGTAAATCGAAGATATCCAGGGGGCGTTTCAGTTCGCCGCGGGCCAGCATCTTTAATTTCTCCGTGAGGTGGGGTTCGGGGAAAAACGGCGCGAGTCCGAGCCCGATCGCTATAAGGATGAGGACCGACCAGTCCAGTCCGATGAGCCATTCTTTCATGGAATTCGTATCCCTCCGCGCGGTGGTAAAGGTCTATTTTACCGTGCGGACGGGATTGTTACGCTGACCCGGGGTCATCCCGGGCGAGGGCGGCGAAGATCACCCTGCCGGCCCCGGCCCGCCGGAGGGCGCCGGCGCATACCGCGGCCGTGGCGGCGGTTGTGCAGACATCGTCAACGACGACCACCGTCCTGTTGCGAATACCGGCATCGGTTGAGACGTCGATGGCCCCCCGTATATTCCCGAGACGCGCAGTTCGTGAAAGGCCGACCTGGGGGCGGGTGTCCCGGGAGCGGATCAGGCGATCCGGGTTTACGTGCACGCCGGTACGGCGGCCCAGGTGATGGGCCAGAAGCAGTGACTGGTTGTAGCCCCGTTTCCGGAGGCGTCGCGGGTGAAGAGGCACAGGGCATAACTCCGCCGTATCGGCGGGGACGGTATCGGCGAGGAGCCGGGCGAGAAACGGAGCAAGGCTCCGGCGACCGTGGTATTTGAAGAGGCGTATCGCCGCCCGAAGGGGGTCGTCGTAGAGACCGTAATAGACGACCGTATCGAAGGGCGGGGGGCGCCTGGTGCAATCGCCGCACCGGATCGCGGTTTCCGCCGGAAGGGGGCGTCCGCACACGGAACAGCGGGCCCCGGTATAGGGGGCCATTGTAGCCAGGCAGGTGTTGCAGAGGGGGTGGGCGTCCCGCCGGGGCGCGGTGCTTCCGCAGAGCGGGCAGGGGTCCGGCCACAGGAGTGCAAGGAGGTTCTTCCGCATACGGGCAGGATAGCACGACGGGGGATTTCCGTTGAAAACCTACAGATATCCGCTCGAGTGGTCGATAGTTTCTTTAGCTGCAACTTCCCGGGTCGGGTCTTCTCGACGAAGGGTCGATTCGACTTTGCAATG